>NZ_DAISHJ010000018.1:0-69678 GCF_036822615.1 Aggregatilinea sp.
CGCGGACGTGCGCGCGGCGGCGGACGCTTCCGTGCGGTTCGATCACCACGTCGCGCCGGACGCAGACCGGCACGCGCGCTACTCGGAGCGGTACGCGCTGTACCGCGAGGTGTACCCGGCGGTGAAAGCGATCAGCCACGCGCTGCACTAGGACGGACTGATTTATTCCAGGTGGAATTTGTGAGCTAAAGACACTTCAAACCCCTCCTTGAAAGGATTGACAGGCATGAAGAACGGCAAAATGTGTTTGGCTGTGATCGTCGGCAACCGCGATTTTTTCCCAGATCGTCTCGTGACGGAAGGGCGGCAGGACATCCTCGCCCTGTTCGCGGAGATGGACATCGAGCCGGTGATCCTGAACGAAAACGCAACCAAGCTGGGCGCGGTCGAGACGTGGGAGCACGCCAAGGAATGCGCGGCGCTGTTCCGCCAGCACCGCGAGGAGATCGACGGCGTGCTGGTGACGCTGCCGAACTTCGGTGACGAGCGCGGCGTGGCGGACACGATCAAGCTCTCTGGCCTGAACGTGCCGATTCTCGTCCAGGCGTACCCGGACGACCTCGGCCAGTTCACGGTGGAGCGCCGCCGCGATGCGTACTGCGGCAAGATTTCGGTGTGCAACAACCTCGTGCAGTACGGCTATCCGTTCAGCCTGACCGAACGCCATACGATCCGCCCCAACAGCGACTCGTTCCGCCGCGACCTGAAGAAGTTCGTGTCGGTGTGCCGCGTGGTCAACGGCCTGCGCACGGCGCGCCTGGGCGCGATCGGCGCGCGGCCCGGCAACTTCAACACGACGCGCTTCAGCGAAAAACTGCTGCAAGCGAGCGGCATCAGCGTCACGACGCTGGATCTGTCCGAGGTGTTCGGCTGGGCGGGCAAGCTCGCCAATGACGACGCCCGCGTGCAGGAACGCCTGGACGCGATCCGCGCCTACGTGCCGACGGGCGGCGTGCCGTCGGAAGCGGTCGTGCGGCAGGCCAAGCTCGCGGTGGTGATTGGCGACTGGATGGCGGCAAACGACCTCGACGCGACGGCGATCCAGTGCTGGAACTCGATCCAGCAGAATTACGGCGTGAACGTCTGCACGGTGATGAGCATGATGAGCGAGGGCCTGATGCCCAGCGCGTGCGAGGTGGACATCACCGGCACGGTGTCGATGTACGCGCTCCAGCTCGCGTCGGGGCAGCCGAGCGCGCTGGTGGATTGGAACAACAACTACGCCGACGATCCCGACAAGTGCGTGCTGTTCCACTGCGGCAACTGGGCCAAGAGCTTCTTCGGTGACGTGCAGATGGCGAACGCCGAAATTTTGGCGACGACACTGGGCACGGAAAACACGTATGGCACGGTCGCGGGGCGCACGCCGTCCGGCCCGTTCAGCTATGCGCGCCTGACCACCGACGACACGCATGGGCGCATCCGCACTTACGTGGGCGACGGGCAGTATGTGGACGATCCGCTGGACACGTTCGGCAGCCGCGCCGTGGTCGAAGTGCCCGGCCTGCAAAAGCTGATGCAGTACGTGTGCCGCAACGGGTTCGAGCATCACGCCGCGATGAACGCATCACACTCGGCGGACGTGCTGGCCGAGGCGTTCGAAATCTACTTCGGCTGGGATGTGTACCATCACGAAGGGTAAGTTCCGGTAATCCGGGAGCGGAAAACGCCAGGGTGGGGGGCATGCTTCACCCTGGTGTGTTTTTAAACGCTGGCGGTGCGGTCAGGTTATGCGGCGCGTAAAAAAGACACTTCCCCGGTCGGTGGCCGGGGAAGTGATTGTGTACGCGTCAGGTCAGGGCGTCGGGCAGCGGAAGCGCTGGCAGATGTTATCCGGCAGGTTCCCCTGGTTGCACAGACGGCACGCCGGGGCCAGGGACAAAGGCGGCAGAATGATAGTGATGATGACGGTCCCGATGCCCGATCCGGTGATAACGATGGGAATGATGATGCGGTAGTGCAGAATATTGATCGGCAGCAGGTTCAGGAACACCAGAATTTGCAGGTTGGCTTCGGTGAGCGGATCGGGCGGGCCAAAGGGGCACGAATTGATCCGGTCGTTGTCGATGCCGTCGAGACCGCCGTAATTTCCCGGGCGGCTCAAGCAGCCCACCGAGCGGTGGCCCGGCGGCACGATCACCTGACGGTCGCGGCCCGGGAACAGATAGAGCAGCCCGTCCAGCGTAATGGCTTCGATCCGGTCGCCGGGCGTGAGGATGCGCAGCAGCACGCTGGATTCCAGGCGCATGTCGATGCCATTGATGCGCAGATCGACCTGCGTGTTCTCGGGGGCCTGAATGAGCATCATGGGGGCGATGGCTTCCGAGCATTCCGGCGCGTCGTAGCCGTTGCGCAGCAGGATGTCCTGCATCGGCGCGAAGTTGTCTTCGTCGATGACGGGCAGCCCGTCGAGATCCACCGATGCGTCGAGCGCCACGTTTTGAATCCAGGCTGCGTAGTTCAGCACTTCGTCGTTGTAGAGGATCCGTCCCCAGTCACCGTCCGGGCTGACGGCATCCACCTGGACTTCCGCGCCTTCCAGAACCGTCCCCAACAGTTCCGAGGTGGCGTCAGGCTCGCGGTAAACGTCCACGTTTGTGATGGTGGTTGCGGTGATGGGCTCGACCGGCTGGAGCGCGTCTTCGGGCTGGACCCGGCTCTCGACTTCGACATCCCCGAACAGGATGTAGGTCACTTCGTCGTCAAGGGCATTATGGATGTTGGCGCGAGTGCTGACAACGGTCAGGCCCCACTCTTTTTCTTCGAGATTAAACGGTGAGGTCGAAATCGTTGCGAGTGAGGTCAGATCGATCTGGTCGCCGGGTTCCGTGAAGATGTCATCCTCGATGGTCTCGTCCATGAACATGCGGCTGACCTGCTTGTTGGCGTAACAAGCGCTGTTGGGGCCGATGTCTGCGCAGTTGGTTCCCAGATCGGTCAAAACTTGCTGCACCATTTGGGTGCACGTGTTGGTGTCCTCATCGCCTTGCGCCAGGGCGGGATGAACGGACGGGCCGAGTCCGATTGCAATAAGTGCAATCACCAGTATGATATGAATGGTACGCATTTTTCGTAACTCCTTAATTCCCCACCCACGAGAACCTTGCGCTGCAAGGTGGATGACATTACCACTATACACTAGTTTCCCCGTATGCAACATTCGGGTGGTTCAATTTAGTAATCTTGACAATTAATTTATCGGTTTTTACATCCCCTGGTTTGCGCAGCTTTGGTGTGCCAAGTACAATGAGTTTAAACGGGGTGAATACGGTGACTGGCCGGTGTTTTCAGAATGGGCCAAACCTGGGGTGAAATTTAAACGTGGGTGAAGCTCTCCGTATTACTTCAAGCCTCTCTGGGGATCTTGATAATCGGCTGCGACGCTCTCTCAGCATGAATTAGAGACGGTGCATGGAACTCATTGCTTATATTCAGTTGGTTCGCAAGTGGTTTTGGCTGCTGCTGCTCGGCGCTTTTTTGGCCGGAGGCGCAGCGTTTTTATTTCGCAGCCAACAGGCGAAGCAGTACCAGTCCCACGTGACGATCTCCGTTGGTAACTTCATCGAAGCCCCGAATCCTGATTCGTCCGAGATCCGTACCGGTGTTGAGCTGGCGCAAACTTACGCGGTGTTGGCGACGACCTACGACGTGCTTGAAGCGACGGTCGAAGCGGGCGATTTCCCCGTGACCGCCGCCGAGCTGCGGAGCGTACTGAGCACACGCGTCATCCCCGATACGTCGCTGTTGGAACTCACCATCACCTACACCGATCCGGTGCTGGCCGCCGATATGGCGAACGAACTGGCGCAGCAGTTGATTCTGAACAGCCCCAGCAACCTGACGCCCGACCAGCAGCAGCAGCTCGATCTGGCGACGACGGAAATCGAGCGGCTGAATCAGGAGCTTCAGCAGGCGCGCTTGCAGCTCACCGACATCGACGCGCAGTTGGCGTCTGAAACCGATCCGACCGAAATCGACCGCCTGACGGAGCAGCGTAACACGCTAACCAGCCAGATCAACGAGAAGTCCGCGACGATTGCGAACTTTTCCAGCACGATCACGACGCTCCAGCGCCGCACGAATTCGCTGGATATCGTGGAGCGTGCGCGCATCCCCACCAGCCCCACGGGCGCGAGTGTGATTTCCACCACACTGTTGGGCGCGATGGTGGGCATTGCACTGGCGGGCGGTATTGCGCTGCTGATCGAGTACCTGGATGACACCATCAAGACGACGGAAGAAGCCGTGCAAATGCTGGAACTGCCCGTTCTGGCGGCGATCACGCGCTTTGGCAAGCAGCGCGATACCTACCAACAGCGGCTGATCACGTTCAATGAGCCAGGATCGCACGTTTCGGAGGAATACCGGACGCTGCGCACCAACCTGATGTTCGCCTCTAACGGGCACGCGACGAAAGCAAAGGATGTGCTGGTCGTCACCAGCCCGGGGCCGTCGGAAGGTAAAAGTGTCACGGCGTCGAATCTGGCCGTGACGATGGCGATGGCCGGGTGGCGCGTCCTGCTGGTGGATGCCGACCTGCGTCGCCCACGCGTGCACGAACTGTTTGGGCTGGATAACAGTTGCGGCCTGTCTACGCTGCTGTCGGCAGAGCCGAGCGGTGCGCACATGAACGGCGGTCGCGGCCTCGATCCCGACCTCAAATCGTGCTTGCAGAATACGGAAATTCCCGGCCTGCGCGTGATCACCAGCGGGTACATCCCGCTGAACCCCACCGAAGTGCTCGGATCGGCGGTCATGAAGCGCTGGGTGCAGGAATTTCGCTCGTCGGCTAACGTTGACGTGATCCTGTTCGATACCCCTCCGGCCCTGGTCGTTGCCGACAGCTCGGTGCTGTGCTCGGCGGTGGACGCGTCGGTGGTGCTGGTGATCGAGGCGGGCCAATCTCGCCGGGCGGCGGTGCTGCGCGCGAAAGACCAGTTCGTGCAGCTTGGCATCAATATCAAGGGCGTCGTCCTGAACGCCATCAGCCCCAAGAATCACGGCGGCTACGGATACGGCTATGGGTACTATTATTATGAAGATCCCAAGCTGACACCGAAAGAGCGGCAGAAACAGTCCAAATAGACGATCGGCAAATAGGGAATGGCAGACCTGGACTCGACCACAGCGCCAGATATTATGCCAACGCGCACGCGTTCACACCGGCGTCATCGCCACCACCGATTTCGTTTTCTGCGCCGGATAACACGCCCGATCCGCAAGCTCAATTGGCGCGCCCTGTCTGCCGTCTTCCTGGCGATCGTGGCCGTGCTCGTGATGAGCGGTATGGTGTTGGCGAGCAACGCCCGCAATCAGGTCAACGATTCGTGGTCCAGCCTCAAACGTGTCCTCAGTACAGTCAACAACACGCCCGGGACGGATCTCACCCTGGCTGATTTCGAACGCCTGCAGCTTGGCGTGAACGATCTGAACCGCAGCCTTGCCAGCGCGCGCCGCCAGACGATCTTCCTGCGCCCCTTCGCGCCGCTGTCGGGGGATCTTCACGGATCGATGGAGTCCCTGGACGTTGCGCAGGAACTGACGCTGGCCGCCGACGACGTGCTGACCGGTATGCAGCCGGTGCTCTTCTTCCTGACGCAAGGCGAAGAAGACGAGGCGGTCGTGCCTCAACTGTCGTCCGGTGAACGTATTGTCGAGCTGTTGACGTTGGGGCGCGGGCGATTCATCAGCGCGCAAAATCACCTCGCGCTGGCCCAGCAGCAGCTCGCTGCTCTCGACCCGGACAGGTTATCGCCCGATTTGTTGATCACCGTCGATGGCATGCGGCAGCAGTACGATTACCTCGTGCAAGTGAACGATATGCTGCTGCAAGCGCCGGACTTGCTGACGGTTGCGTTGGGCACCGAAGAAACGCGGACGTACCTCGTGCTGTCGCAGAACAGCGACGAGATCCGGCCTTCGGGCGGTTATATCAGCACGTACGGCTGGATGACCGTGCGGAACGGGCGCGTGATCAATTACAACTACAGCGCGACGACCACCACCAGCCCCAATCCGCCCCCGGCGTCGATGGCGAGCGAGATCAGCGTGCCGGACTGGTGGCTGCGGTATGGCGAGCCGATTTACGCGGCCTGGGACGGAAGCTGGTATGCCGATTTCCCCTCCACCGCATCGATGGCGTCCTGGTACTATGACAACGGGCACAACCCCGAAGCTCCTGTCGATGGCGTGCTCAGCATCGATATCGTCGGGTTCGAGTACCTGCTCGAAGGACTCGGCAGCGTGACCGTGCCGGAATACCGCGAGACGGTGACGCCGGAGAATTTCCGCGAAGCGGTCTATCGCATCCGCGCGGAAGGTGCGGGAGATCTCGAGCACAAGCAGTTTGTCGCCGCGCTCTACCGCCAGATCATTTCGGACTGGCAGAATGCCAGCCAGGAACAAAATCAGACGCTGCGCGGGTCCATTTTGCGCGCGCTGCAAGAAAAACACATTATGGTGTACTTCAACGACGAAGACCTGAACCGGGCCGCGTCGCTGTTGGGGTGGAGCGGTGAGCAGGACGACGGCGTGGGCCACGACTATCTGATGGTGGCCGATGCAAACCTGGGCAGCAAGTCCAGCCACTCGGTGACACGCCAGATCACGTATGATGTGCAGATCCTATCCGACGGCACGGTGCAGGGCCGTGCATCAGTGGCCTACGATTTTTCGGCGCGCGTTGCCGAGCAAGATCCGGCAGTGCGGCCCGCACACTATGGGAGCGACATCAACTACAACAATTTGTTCCAGATTTTTGTGCCGGCACAAAGTGTTTTGACGGAAACGAACAATCTTGATCCTGCCCCCACGGTCGTCTCGACCCCGACTCATACCCTATTTACCTCACTGGTTCGGATCGAGTATAACCAGAGTGAACGCTACCAGTTCTCGTATACGACGCCCGTCCTGGTCGAAACGATGGGTCCCTACCGGCGCTATAAGCTGCTGCTGCAAAAGCAGCCCGGCACCATTGGCGAACTGGCGAACGTTCAAGTTACGCTGCCTCCGGGCGCGAAACCGATCAGCATGTCTCCCGAGCCTGCTGCCAACTACGAGCTAGATCAGTCGATTATCGAGTTTCGTGTTGACCTGTTGACTGATCAGTGGATTGAGGTCATTTACACCCAGCCCTAGAGGTTGGGTACCTATCGACCTGACGGGCACTTTATGCCCGGTATTGTGGGCATGGCGAGCGTCTCTATGCCCGGCAGCACTTTTCATCCCATTCCGTCCAATTAACAAACGCACGTACGAGTGATTATTAATCCCTTGAGGATTTTTAAGGCACATCATATTGAACATATATATCTGTTATTTTAATTCATGATAAAAATATGATTTATAGAGTTGTGTAGAATATGAAAGTAAGATAGACTGATATTGTTACCGCTAACGGGCAGCGAGGTTGTGGGGATCGCGCTAGAAGGCAGCGGGGGGGATTTTATGGGGTTGCCACAACAAACGACGACGTATCACCGGACAGCCGGGCAGTTTATTCGCATCGTTCCTCTTCTTTCAGCCGACCTTATTATTCTGGCGTGCGCTTATGCGCTGACGTATGCCGTTCGCGCGCTGACCACACCGCTCGACACTTCATGGGCTTTGAGCTTTTTTGCCACCGTCGCGGTGGGTACAGTGCTGGCACTTTACTTTCAGGGCGCGTATCACCGGCTGTGGTCACGGACGAGCGGGCATGAGGTGATCGTGCTGGTTCGGGCGTCGGTGGCGTCCGGCGTGGTGCTGGCGCTGATCGATTTCGTGCTGCGTCCACGCCCCATTCCGTTGAGTGTGGTGCTGGTGGGGCACAGCCTTGCATTTGCGGGCTTCGTGGCCGTTCGTTATCGCTCGCGCCTGCTCAGCGGCGCGGAATGGCGGTGGCGCGCGATCTGGCACCAGGAGTTCCCCCAGCAGGCGGAACGCGTGCTGATCGTCGGCGCAGGGGATGCCGGGCAGGTCACGGCGTGGCGCTTGAAGCACCGCGCGCCGGGCAGTACCTATAAAGTTATCGGGTTCGTAGACGATGATCCGTCCAAGCAGAAGATGTACATCGAGGGCTGTCAGGTGTTGGGCACGCGCGATGACATCGCCCGTCTGGTCGAGACGCGCAATATCGATCTGATTATCGTCGCCATTCACAATATCTCCGGCCTGGAATTCCGAGACATTCTGACGCACTGCGAGCGCACGAAGGCCCGCATCAAGCTCGTGCCGGATGTGCTGGCGGCGATTAACGCCAACAAACACGTGCCGCTGCTGCGTGATATCTCGCCCGAGGACCTGCTCGGTCGCCAGACGATAGCGTGGCACCCGAACGTGAATCCGGCGCACGTCTCGCATAAGGTGGTGCTGGTGACCGGCGCAGCGGGATCGATTGGCTCGGAACTATGCCGCCAGATGCTGGCTTACGAACCCACCCGGTTGATCCTGCTCGACAATAACGAGAGCGGGCTGCACGACCTCTTTACCGAACTCAGTTTGAAGACAAACCCCGAGGATCTCTCGCTGGCGCTGGTGGATATCACCGACCAGCTCGCGCTGGAGCATCTCTTCGCAACCTACCGGCCCCAGGTCGTCTTTCACGCGGCGGCATACAAGCACGTGCCGATGCTGGAGCTTTATCCGCGCGAATCGATTCGCGTCAACATCGGCGGCACGCTGCACGTCGCGCGGCTGGCGCAGGACTATGGCGCGGAGCGTTTTGTCTTGATTTCGACCGATAAGGCCGTCAACCCGTCGTGCGTGATGGGCGCGAGTAAGCGCGTCTGTGAACTGTTGATGCATGCCCTGTCGGCGCGGAATCGTTCCACACTGTTCACCGCGGTACGCTTTGGCAATGTGCTGGGCAGCCGTGGCAGCGTGGTGCCGATTTTCCACCGCCAGATTGAAGCGGGCGGTCCGGTGACGATCACCGACAAAGAGATGACGCGCTACTTCATGAGCATTCCCGAAGCCGTGAATCTGGTCATTCAGGCGGCGTGCGTGACGACGGGCGACGACCTGTTCATGCTGAAGATGGGCGAAGTCGTGCGGATCGTGGATCTGGCCGAGCGCATGATCCGTATGCGCGGCCTGCGGCCCTACGTCGACATTCCGATTACCTTTACGGGCATACGACCCGGTGAAAAGTTGCATGAGGAACTGCACTCGTCGGAGGAGGATCTTCAATCAACGGTGCATCCCGGTATTGTGCAGCTTGTCAACCGACAGAATGGCCTTGAGACGGTGGCGTTTATGGACCGGGTTCAGAAGCTGCTGAACGTGGGTTTTTACTCGAAAGACGAGGTGCTGGGCGATTTGCAGTCGGTGATCCACATGGCGGAGTCGATGCTGATCGCAGAATAGGAATCGAATCGTTGGGTCAGGTCCCAGGCGCGTGGGCCGGACAGATCACGCTGACATCGTGGCTGGCAATGAAGGCGGGGAAACATGAGCGCACTGGCATGGTATGTAATCCAGAGTAAGCCCCATAAGGAAAATCAGGTCTGTGCCTATCTTGAAGCACAGGACTTCGAAGTTTTTTATCCGGTTCTACGCGTGCAGCCCGCAACGGCACGCGCAGCGAAGATTCGCCCCTATTTCCCCCGGTACATGTTCGTACATACGGATCTCGAAGAAGTGGGCATGTCCGCGCTGCAATGGCTGCCGGGTGCGATCGGGCTGGTGCATTTCGATGATTACCCGGCGACCGTGCCCGATCCCATCATTCACCAACTGCGGCGGCGTGTCGAGCAAATCGACGCGGCGGGCGGCCTGTTGTTCAACGATCTCAAGCAGGGCGATCCGGTACGCATCATGCGCGGTCCACTGGCCGGATACGACGCGATTTTTGACGCGCGCCTGAACGGGTCGGAGCGGGTTCAGGTGCTGCTGTCGCTGCTGGGTCGATTGGTGAGGGTGGAAGTGAACGCCAACGCCATCGAGAAGCAGCGCGGCTCCCAGATTTTATAGTGCCCCCGGCAGATAAGGGATCGTGCAGCGCTGGCATACCGACTTGTCGCGCACGATCCCGTTTCCCGCGGGCACAGGGGTTTTAGCTACTGCTCTGCGTGGTTCCCATTGCCACAAGATTTTCGGATGCTTCCGGTGCGCCATACGGGTTGCCCCGGAGCAGCGCGGCTGCGCCTTCGTCGCTCAGCCGGAAGACGCCGGACCACTGCGCGTCGGTGAAGTGCGGCTGGCCGTCTGTTCCCCTGTTTGCGCTGGTGAAGACCATCGCCCAGTAGTGCCCATCGTGCAGCGCGGTCGAACCGACGAAGACCCAGCGGAACACGCTGCCGCACTGGTACGCAACTTCGAGCTGCGGGAAGTGCATGCCCAGCGATCCCTTAGGCGGCACGATGCCATCAACCGAGTTCCAATCGGCTTTGATGTCCCACTGAAGCGAAAGCAGCGTGTCGAGATCGATGTCATCCGGCGCGGGATTGAGTTCGCCAGCGCGGTAGTAGGCCAGGGTGTTAGCCGTCTGCGCGACGGGAAGTTGCCAGTTGGCGGGCGTGTTGGGCTGCCACAGTGCAAAAAGTAGCACGACGGGACCGGCGCAGGTGGGGAGCAGCGGGAACATAGGGGTGATCCTTCCAAGTTGGGTTGTGATGGTGGCGTGCGGATAGAAACTTGGCGGCAGCTTGGCTCTGACGCAGTGCTGTTCCGAGCGGCGGTGGGGCGCGATCGGCCTACCCTTGTGCGTGCGGCGCACAAGGACGCGGGGATACAGGCGCTAGCCTGATGCCCGCGTGTTATTTAGCTGTGTGGAATTGGGGCTGCTTATCTGTCTTCCTGGACACCACTTGCTGCGACTAAGACGAGGAGACTGCTGTCTACTGCTCCCGCGGCGACTAACCCGAACATTCCTTCGTACCACCACGCGCCCACTGCAACGAGTATCAGCGTGACCAGGGCGGCCACAACAAACGCTCGCTGCCATATGAGAGGCGTGCGTTCCACCAGAAAGTCGGGCAAGGGGACGAACATCGTTTCGAGTTCCGGGTCCGGCGTGGCCATGAGGACGGCGGCGCGCGCACGGCTGTCCCTGCTCACACGAAACGTACTGCCTGATGCTGCCAACTCTGCTGCGACTGCGGTTGGCTTCTTATAGCCTCGGTTGTTCACGTCTTGCCTCACGATCTGGGGGGAATGTGATGTATCGAAGATTTTCATCTTCGTTATTAATGTATGCCGGAGCCATTTAAACGTCCTAAAAGGCGCATTAAAGTTTAATTTTTGCTGCTTATTTACAATCTGCATATGGAAAGGGCGGGACGTGGAAACCGATGGCAGCTTCACCGTGCTGCACCAGGGCGCGGGCGGTGGCCTGTTCACACTGAAATACGTCCGGGGTGAGGCAGACAGCGCGACGGGGTAAGGGCACAAAAAAACGCCCTCTCCGCTGGGCGGAAAGGGCGTCGAGAATCGGGAAAAGAGTTACGTTAGATGCCGATCGGGTCGAACTTGACGCGCGGCGTCAGGCGCAGCGCTTCGGGCCATTCCAGCACGAAGCCGAGCTGCTCGACCAGCAGCGCCTGGAAGTCCGCGAGGTGTTGCGGCGTGTTGCGCACCTGGCGCGGGACGAGGCCCGTGTTCAGGCAGTGCGCGGCCAGCGCGCCCGCGGCCTCGCCGATGGTCCACTCGACCGGGTGCAGGCGGTAGCAACCGTTGGTGATGTGCGTCACGCCCAGGTTTTTGTTGCCCGGCAGCAGGTTTTCGACGCGCTGCGGGATGAGCGCGCCGAGCGGGATCTGGTGGGGCCAGTTGGTGATGTCCACGTAGTTGCGGCGGTAGCTGGGGTGCAGGTCGATGCGGTAGCTGCCGATGCCGACCGTATCCGCGAACTGTTCCGCGCCCTGCAAACTGCCCCGCGCCTCGACGCCGACGTGTTGCTCCAGCACGGTGAACTCCGCCTTGATGCGGCGGCTCTCGCGGATGTAGGGGTATTTCGCTAACCCGTCCGGCGTGTCCGTCACGTCGCCGCGCATGCGCAGGCCGGGGTAGCCCTGGCCGCCGTCCTGGGTGGGCGCTTCGGTCTGCATCCAGTACATCAGCGACAGGCTGAGCTGGCGCGCACCGCGCAGATTCTTCTGTCGCTCCTCGTCCGAGACGCCGACCAACGGCCCCAACCAGTAATCGAGCTGCGGCCAGTTGACCACCACGATATCGCTGCGGTGGAAACCAGCGGGATAGAACTTGCGGAAGGCGATGCGGCGGTAGTGCCACAGGTCCGTGCCCGCCGCGTCGTCGGTGGGGCCGGAGAAGATCGGGCGCACGATCGGCGCGAGCGTTTCGGGATCAGACGTCGTCCAGCTTAACATGCGGTCCGGCCAGAAGTCGGCCTTGTACTGCCGCCAGAAGTCGTATTCTTCCGGCTTGTCGATGGTGTGATCCTCGCCGGGATAATAGGACAGCGCAAAGCACCACGAGTGCGACTGCTGGTCCATCGGATCGGCGTTGCCTTCCAGGGCGTGCGGCTCGCCGGTCTCGGCCTGACTCTCCGCGCCCATGACGTGCTCGACGCCTGCCAGCTCCAGCAGGTCGCCCAGCTCGGTCGCGTCGATGATATACGGCGTATGCACAGTGGTCTGCTCGCCCGTTTCCAGCGATTCGAGCGTGACGGCGCGCACGGTGTCGCCGTCCGTCTCCGCACCGACCGGGATCGTGCGCAGCCACAGGGTAAGCTGTCCGTTGGCGAGATAGGGCAGGATCATCTCGTTCAGCATGGCAACGCTGATGCGCGGCTCGTGGCACAGCGGGCTGACGTTGCCGCTGCCAGGGTTCAGGAACGGGCGCGCTTTGATCTCCGGCAGCATGGGGTAGCTGCGGCGGTACACGTCGCGGATGCCGTCGCGCAGGCGGCGGTAGCTAGCCGTGCAGCCGGTGTGGTGCGTGTCGATCCACGGGTTTTCGTCGGGCGGTACGATCTGCGCCGTGAGCTGGCCCCCGATCCAGTCCGTTTCTTCGGTCAAAATCACCCGGCGTCCCAGGCGGAGGGCCGCCAGCGCGGCGGCGGTCCCGCCCATGCCTGCGCCGACGATCAGGATATCTGTCTGCGTGTCTTTCATCGTGTGTCCTTGAAGGTGTCGATTAACCCTGGGTCACTTAACCCTTGGTGCCTGAGAATGCAAAACTTTCGACCACCTGGCGCTGCGCGAAGACGTAGATCGCCAGGATGGGGATGACCGAGAGCGTCGTGGCGGCGAGCTGCTCGCCCCACAGCGGCTGCCCGTAGGGATCGGTGTAACCGCGCAGCGCGAGCGGCAGCGTGAACTTGGCCTGATCGCTGAGCAGCACCAGCGGCTCAAGGAACAGGTTCCAGCTTGCCAGGAAGGTCAGAATGCCGACCGCCACAAGGATCGGGCGCGCCAGCGGCAGCGCGATGCGCCAGTAGATGCCCCAGCGCGTCAGGCCGTCCAGAAAGGCGGCGTCTTCCAGTTCGGTGGGCAGTCCCAGAAAATACTGGCGCGTCATGAACACCGCCGTGATGCCCGGCCCGGCGAACATGGGCAGGATGATCAGCGGGATGTGCGAGTTGGTGAGGCCCAATTCCTGAATGTAGTGGAACAACGGGATGATGGTGACTTCAGACGGCATCATGATCGCGCTGAGCAGCATCAGGAACAGCAGGCTGCTGCCGGGGAAATTGATGCGCGCGAAGGCGTACCCGGCCAGCGACGAGAAGCACAATGTGCCCAGCGTGACCATGGTGGCGATGTAGAAGCTGTTCCAGTACTGCCGCACGAACGGCTGAAGGTCGAAGACGTGCTGGTAGTTCTCGAAATGCCACGTATGCGGCAGCAGCGTCGGCGGGTAGGCGAAGATCTCGGAATAGGACTTGAACGAGCTGGTCACCATCCACCAGAACGGGAATACGAACGGTACGCTCAGCAGGATCAGGGCGGCATAAATCGCCAGTGTCCTGGTTTTGGGCTGCGAAAGGTGCAGCCGCTGCACATTAACGCTCATTGTAGACGAGCCTCCGCCGCACGACCCACTGCGCGATGGTGATCACCAGGGCCGCGCCGAACAAAATCAACGCCAGGGCGCTCGCGTAGCCGGTCTGGAAGACCTGGAACGCCCGGAAATAGATGTAATAGACGAGGACGTTGGTCGCGTTGGCCGGACCGCCGTTGGTCATCAGCATGATCAGGTCGAACACCTTCAGCGAGCCGATCAGGGTCAGCATCAGCACGAGCATGATCGTCGGGGACAGCAGCGGGATGGTGATGTGACGCACGCGCTGGAGCAGGTTCGCGCCGTCCACACTGGCGGCGTCGCTGTAGTCCTTCGGGATATTCTGCAGCGCGGCCATGAAGATCAACGTGTTCAGGCCGACGTTTTTGATCACCTGGGCGAAAATGACCGCGACCATCGCCCAATGCGGCTCGCGCAGCCAGTTCGGCCCGTCGATGCCGATCAGCGCCAGGAAGGAATTGATGCCCGCCTCGCCCTGGAACAAAAAGCGCCACACCACCGCCCACGCCACCGTGGACGTGATGACCGGCGCGAAAAACAGCGTGCGGAAGATGACGATGCCGGGCACGGGCTGGGTCAGCAGCAGGGCCAATACCAGCGCCAGCGCCAGATTGAACGGCACCAGTCCCGCGGAGAAGGCGACCGTGTTGCCCAACACCTTGGTGAAAAACGGATCGTCATTCAGCATGAAGCGGTAATTTTCAAGCCCGACGTTCGTCACCGCGCCGCTGAGCAAGTTGCGGTCCTGCGTGCTGAAGATGATGACGGCGACCAGCGGCCCCAGAACCAGCAGCAGGAATCCGAGGATTTGCGGAGCGACGAAGGCGTACCCCATCAGGGCGTCGCGCCATGACAGCGTGAGCTTGTTGGAGACTTTTCCCGATAACACACGTGAACCTACCATTGGCCTGTCCTCTTCATCCGTCTGGCCGGGTGCTGTATTCAGGGTGGGGAAAGGGGCGCTCGCCGCCGGGCAGCGAGCGCCTTCGACCGTTTAGTTATTTTTCGAGGGAGGGCGCGATCAACTGACAGTACGTCTCAAGCGTGGTTGCCACGTCCGCATCCGGCGACCACAGCATGTCCAGCGCCGTCGCGCCGATCAGCTCGATTTCCGGGAAGTTCTTGTGCGAGGTCAGCACGCTGCCGTTGGCGATGGCCGCCGCGACGACGTTCTGCATGTCCTCTTCGCTGACGCGCGGGTTGCTCGCCAGGAATTCCGGCGATTCCAACACGGACAGACGCGCAGGCGGGAAGTACTTCGACAGCATGCCGATGCCTTCCTGCGTGGTCAGGTACTTCACGAAGTCGGCGGCAGCGGCCTGATTCTTGTTGTTCGCGCCGTTGAAGGCGACGATGGCGGCCTGACCGATCACCGAGACGTCCCCGGCGGGACCGCTGGGCAGGGGCGCGATGCCCCACTCGAATTCGGCGTCGTCCAGGTTGCTCAGGCGGCTGAGCTGCCCGAAGGTCACGCCGACCTCGCCACCCCAGAACACGGTCTCGGAACCGGGCGGGGTCACGCTCTGGTCCACGAAGATCATGTTGTGCAGCAGGGTCATTGCGGTGACGGCTTCTTCAGAGTTCAGCGTGCAGACGTTATCGGGCGTGAACATATCCGCACCGTAGGCGCGCAGCAGCGGCACGATCGTGCCCCATTCGAGGCCGGTGGTCAGGTACAGCGACGAGTCGTTGCCCACGAAGCCAACCTTGCCGGTTTCGTCCTTGATCGTCTTGGCGGCGCTGGCGAGTGCTTCCCAGGTCCATTCGCCGTTGGCGCTCAGCACGTCCGGGGTATCGAGGCCCGCTTCATCGAACAGGGTCTTGTTGAAGATGGTGATGATGGGGGAGTTGGAGAACGGGATGCCGTACACCGCGTCATCAACCGTCCACAGGCCCATCGCGGATTCGGAGAAGTCGGCGTAGTTGTACGCTTCGTCGGATTTCAGCGTTTCGGACAGGTCGAGCAGCACGCCCGCGTCTTCGAAGGCCGGGCCGGACTTTTCCACGATCCAACCGGCGTCCGGCGGCTCGTCGCCCGAAAGCTGCGTGGCGATGGTTTCTTCGTAGTCCGCAAACGGGATAAAGCTGAATTCGATGGTGACGTTGGGATGCTCGGCCATGTAGGCGTCCGCGAGCGGCTGGAAGACTTCGACCGCCGCCGGATGATCGAGCGCGATCCAGAACGTGAAGCGCAGGGTAACCGGCTCATCGCTCTGCGCGGCGGCGAAATTGGCCGCGGGCAGGATGAGGGCGGCGAGCAGAACCAGGATGACGAGCTTCTTCATTTCAAGAGTCCTTTCCCAGACATGTTTTCGAAAAAAAGCGACTGATTTCTTAACGGCGTGGTGGATATGGTGCGTTTCCTTTCTGCGATAAATCGCTTTATCAACCCGGCAAAAAAAACTTCACGAGGCTATAACGCCAGTCTCACGCAATGGGTTATGGAGGCGGCGCGACGGAATTGCCCGGTTTAAATTCGCACGGCAGCGACTGCCGCAGCGGTAATTCGAGCGTTTGATCGGGTGCGGTCAGGATCTGGTGCAGCAGGCGCACGGATTCGCTGCCCATTTCGCGGCGCGGAATTTTGAACATGGTCCACGCGTGATCGGTTTCGGTCGGCGTGAGCGGATCGCCCAGCACGGCCAGCGAAAAATCGCGCGGGCAGTCAAGCTTCAGCGCCCCGGCCAGGGTCAGGATGCGCTCGGCGCATTCGTCGTTTTCCGCCACCAGAGCCGTCACGCCCGCTTCGAGCAGTCGCTTAAAATCGGCCTGCGTGAACGTCTGGGGCGCGCCCTTCCAGATCAGCGCGGGATCGATGGTCTGCTGAGAGGCTTCGACTGCTTCCACGTAACCGGCCTGCCGATCCTGGCTGGATTCCGTCTCGCTGCTGCTCTGCATGTAGGCGATTCGCCGGTGCCCGTAGGATTCCAGGTGCTCGATCACGTCGATGGTTCCCTGTTTGTAGTCGCACGCGACGTACGAGATCGTGTCGTTGGGCGATTCGCGCCGTCCTACGAACACGAACGGGAAGCCCTCGTCCAGCAGGCGCACGACTTCGGCCTTGTTCTCGTAGCCCAGCAGCAGCGCGCCGTCCGCCGCCTGAAGCGTATTTACGCCGTCGCGGTAGATGTGCCGCTTGCCGGATAGATCGTCGGCGCTGGTGACCAGCAGCAGGTTATAGCCCAGGCTGGCGGCTTGTTCTTCGATGCCGACCAGGAACGGGTAGTAGAAGTTGCGGTAGCCGATGGGGAAGACCGGATCGAAGGTGAAGACCGCCAGAATATTGTTGCGTCCCCCGGCGAGGCTGCGCGCCACGGGATTGGCGACGTACCCCAGCTTGCGCACCACGTCCCAGATGCGCTGCTGCGTCTGCTCGCTGACGCGCACGCTTTCGCCCACGCGGTTGTTGAGCACCACGGAGACGGTAGCTTCTGAAACTCCGGCCATTTTTGCGACATCGGCCAGACGCGGGCGTTTTTTGGGTGGCATAAGTCTGTCGGAATCCAAATAACCAAAGATTTACGTCATTACCAGCGTGATAAAGCGCTTTATCCAACATAATAGTCAAAACCCTGATGCGTGTCAAGCAGTTGCTCGAGATTTGCTCCGTACGCGGTGGGCACAAGCGGTGGAGAACGATCAAGAATCGTAACAAGAAATTATATCGATTTTACTATTATTAAACTGGCTTACCCTTTACAATGCTTCTTAGCGGATGGCATCAACATGACGGGCGCTATGGCGCGAAAGGGTCGGTATCTTATGGCACAACGAGTGCGTCATGCATGGATCGCAGGACTGCTGCTGTCGGTCTTGCTGCTGTCGGGAATACCGGGTCGGGCTGTGGTGCTGGCTCAGCCGCCTGACGATCCGCTTCTGCTGCATATCGACGGCGATCTGTGGTCGTGGCAAGGGGCCGATCAACCGCTGACGCAGCTGACCTCGTGGGGATTGAACCGGGCACCTCTGCTCTCCCCCGATGGAACCCGCGCGGCATATGAATCGGGGGCGCAGGTCTTCGTGGACTGGCTCCAGACGATCAACGGCGCGGGTGGGTTTGATTATCCCGAAAATATCTGGGTGCTCGATGTCCCCACCAGCGAAACCTACCGCATCGCGGATCAGCCCGCGGACGCGGTTTATGACGGGCCCGACGCGCCGGGACGGTATATCCTTCGCACCGGCCTGTCGTGGTCGCCGGACGGCCAGCAGGTTGCATGGTTCGAGCTGGCACTCGATACCGTCACCGCCACAGGGGATCAGTCAATAGGCACGGGGCAGCTCGTAACGTACGACTTTGCGAGTGGGACCAAACACGTCGTGGTGTCGTTTCCCCTCACGGAAGACAATGCTGTGCTGGACTTTTACGGTGTGGCGTGGGGGCGTCCCGGCATTGCGCTGAGGATCGGACTGCCGCAGGCGGATTATCCGCGCGAGCTGCGCGTCTACGATCCGGCGTCGGGTGAGGTGCTGGCACAAACTGATCTCGATGACTTTACGCCCTCGTGGGTCTATTCCGCCAGTTGGCTTCAGGACGGCGATCAGGATTACCTGTTCGACGCGCAGTACGGGAAGGGGCGGATGGACTGGCAAACGGGCGAGATCGAGGCGCTGGACGAGGCTCCCCGGTTGGTGAGCCCGAACGCGCCCGACGGCGCGCAGTTCTATTACACCGGCGAAACGTGGATGCTGGCGCTTCCGGGGCAGTCTCCACAGGATCTCGGCAGCCGGACCGTGCCGTGCGGGATCTCACGGGACGGGCAGTGGGCCGCGTACTGCCGCGACGAGCTGAATCCGGCCAATGGCTACTACGAAGATACGGTGATCGTGCAGTCCGCTGACGAGCAGATCGAGGTGGGACGCTATCACCGGCCCTTGCCACAGTGGGGTCCGGTGATGTGGGTGATGCCGTAACTCTGGTACGCGCCGGGAATAGAAATACGGAGAGGGCCGCACAACTGGCGACCCTCTCTTTTTGCGTCAAACGGTGAGGCGGGTTACTGCGCGTTGGGGCAGTTGAAGGTGTTGCACACGTCCTGCGCGTTATCCGGCGAGACGGTATCGAACGGCAGTACCACCCACTGCGGCGGCACGATGTGATCGGCCAGGATGCGGTGCGCCCAGTCGATGGCCTGACGCCCGCCAGTCGGGTAAACGAAGGTCACGCCGAGGCGACCTTCGAGCACGGACATGATGCCGCCGTCCGGTGTGGGCAGCGCGTCGATGCCGACGAACAGGATGCTGCTCACGTCCACGCCCGCGTCCTGCGCGGCGATGTACGCGCCTTCGGCCATCGGGTCGTTGTGCCCGTAGAGCACGTTGACTTCAGGGTACGCCTGGAATGCAGCGGCGGCGGCTGGCACGGCGCGCTCGCGCAGCCAGTCGGCGTTCTGCGAGAAGATGATCGCGGCATCAGGATCCAGACCGCCCGCTTCGAGGCCCATGCGGAAGCCGTCGCCGCGGTCCTTGGCAGGCGGCGCGCCTTCCAGCCCACGGATTTCCGCGATCTCGCACGGATCGTGGCCGTTGTCGGCGCACCACTTGGCGACATACTCGCCCGCCGCCTTGCCGATGGCGACATTATCCGCGCCGATGAACATCGAGTAGTTCGGATCGACGAGGTTGCGGTCGAGCACGATCACCGGCACGCAGCTTTCCCACGCCTCGCGCACGATTTCGTTCAGCGGGGCGGCTTCGTTGGGCGAGATGATCAGCAGGTCGATGCCCTGCGTCAGCAGGTTCTCGACGTCGCTGACCTGATCGGCGTTGTCCTGCGCGGCGTCCTGGAAGATTACCTCGACGTCGGGATAATCTTCAGCGGCGGCAGCGATCTGGCTGTCCATCGCTTCACGCCAGGGTTCGGCGCGGTTGGCCTGCGACATGCCGATCACGTAGTGATCCTTCGCCTCGGGCGCGGGGCAGCCATCGGGCAGCGGGGAGCCGTTGGCCGGGTATTCCCAGCCTTCGAGCACCGTGCCGTCCACTATATCGGCGGTGTACATCGTCCAGCCTTCCGCGGCGGCGGGGGCCATCGCCTCACCAGCCTCTTCGGTCGGGGCGGGCGTTCCGGTTTCGGCGTTGGGGCAGTTGAAGGCGTTGCACACGTCCTGCGCGTTATCCGGCGAGACGGTATCGAACGGCAGCACTTCCCACAGCGGCGGATTGACGTGATCGGCCAGGATGCGGTGCGCCCAGTCGATGGCCTGACGTCCACCGGTCGGATAGACGAACGTCACGCCGAGGCGTCCTTCGAGCACGGACATGATGCCGCCATCCGGTGTGGGCAGCGCGTCGATGCCGACGAACAGGATGCTGCTCACGTCCACGCCCGCGTCCTGCGCGGCGATGTACGCGCCCTCGGCCATCGGATCGTTGTGCCCGTAGAGCACGTTGACTTCAGGGTACGCCTGGAAGGCCGCTGCTGCAGCCGGGACCGCGCGCTCGCGCAGCCAGTCAGCATTCTGCGAGAAGATGATCGTTGCGTCGGGGTCCATACCCTGCGCTTCGAGGCCCATGCGGAAGCCGTCACCCCGGTCCTTGGCAGGCGGTGCGCCTTCCAGCCCACGGATTTCCGCGATTTCGCACGGATCGTGGCCGTTGTCGGCGCACCACTTGGCCGCGTATTCACCTGCCGCCTGACCGATGGCGACGTTGTCCGCGCCGATGAACATCGAGTAGTTGGGATCGACCAGATTGCGATCGAGCACGATCACCGGCACGCAGCTTTCCCACGCTTCGCGCACGATTTCGTTCAGCGGGGCGGCTTCGTTCGGTGAGATGATCAGCAGGTCGATGCCCTGCGTCAGCAGGTTTTCGACGTCGCTGACCTGATCGGCGTTGTCCTGCGCGGCGTCCTGGAAGATCACCTCGATGTCAGAATAATCTTCCGCGGCTGCGGCGATCTGGCTGTCCATCGCCTCGCGCCAGGGTTCGGCGCGATTGGCCTGCGACATGCCGATCACGTAGTGATCCTTCGCTTCAGGCACGGGGCAATCCGCCGGGAGCGGACCTTCGGCGCGGGCATCTTCCTTGACCGTCCCGCCGCCGAGCATATCGTCCGTGTAGGGAACCCAGCCGCCGCCGTCCTGGGCCGCCGTCCGTTGGGGGGCGACCTGCGGCGCAAGCAAAATAGCGGCGATGACGATGCATAAACCGATCATTTTGGTGATTTTCATGTGTTTCGCTCCTAAAAACTCTTTTAGCGGATCTGACGTTTTGGCCTGCACTGGAACCGGGTGCGCGTCCTCCTTCCAGGCTACTCCACATCACGGGGGCGGAACTGTTGAAGGGCAACTGCGCCAAGGACGAGCAGTCCCTTGACGACCAGTTGGGTATTGCTGTCGACGTTGTTCAGGCTGAGCATGTTATCGAGGATGCCGAGGATGAACGCCCCGGCGATCGCGCCGATGATCGTGCCTTTGCCGCCCATCAGGCTCGCGCCGCCGATCACGACCGCCGCGATCGCGTTCAGCTCGTAGCCGACGGCTTCGTTGGGGCTGCCCTGGTTGAGCTGCGCCGCGTGCACGATGCCCGCCATCGCCGCAAAGAAGCTGCATAACATGAAGGCGGCGATCTTGATGCGCGTGACCGAGATACCCGATAGGCGCGACGCGGTCTGGTTGCCGCCGATGGCGTACAGGTGCCGCCCAAACGACGTGTAGCGCAGCACCAGCGCCATGACGAAGGCGGCGGCAAACATGATGATCGCCGGTACGGGGATGATGTTGTTGTAGATCCGTTCGCGCAGGATCTCGAAGGACGGATCGGCCCCGCCCGCGCGGTACGAGATCGGCACGGCGATGTTGTCGGACCAGATGTGCGCCAGCCCGCGCGCAATGCTGAGCATGGCGAGCGTCGTCACGAAGGAGGGGATCTTAAACCGCTCCGAGGTCCAGCCATTCCACCAGCCGATGATCAGGCCCAGGACCAGGATCACGCCGATCGCCATTTCGGCAGACATAGGCGAGACGTCGAGCGTGCCCAGCAGCGGCAGGCTGAGCGAGCCTTCGCGCATCAGCAGGTAGGCCGTCCCCGTGGCGGTCAGCGCCACGACCGAGCCGACCGACAGATCGATCCCGCCGATCAGGATCACGAGGAGCTGCCCCGTCGCCAGGATGCCCGTTTCCGCGACGTCGCGCGCGACGTTGCTCAGGTTGCGCTCGCTCATGAAAATGTTGTCGCCGTTGCGCACGGGCGAATAGACGATCGCCAGAATGAAGACGATGATCAGTCCAAAAAAGCTTTGAAAGCGAAAAATGAAGCTTAAAACCCGGTTGAGCGTGCGCCGCGCCTGATCCGTGGCGCTTGGCGTGGCGGGCGTAGAGGTGACAGTTCCCATCGCTTCTCTTCCCTATTCTTGTTGTTGAGATGGCCCATTCTCAGCGTCATTAAACCGTGTGGCGGCTTCCATAATGGCCGCCTGATCGAAGCTGCCGCGCGGAAATTCGCCCGTCAGGCGCCCATTGCACAGCACCAGGATGCGGTCGCAGACGGCTAGCAGTTCCGGCAGCTCGCTCGATACCAGCAAAAAGCCCGTGCCCTGCTGCGCCAGTTCCCCAATCAAGTGGTAGACCTCGGCTTTCGCGCCGACGTCGATGCCGCGCGTCGGTTCGTCCAGCAAAAACAGCTTGATCTTCGCCAGCAGAAACTTGGCGATGACGACCTTTTGCTGGTTGCCGCCGCTGAGGTTGGCGACCATCGTGCGGATGCTGGGCGTCTTGATGTTGAGGTCGTCCACGATCTCGGTCACGGCTTTGCGCTCGGCGCGGTGATCGATGATGTTGAGGAAATAGAAAAACTCGCGCAGCGCGGCCAGCGTCGCGTTTTCAGTGACCGGCTGTTCGAGCACCAAGCTTTGGCCCTTCCGGTCCTCCGCGATCAGACCGATGCCCAGTTCGATCGCTTCTTTGGGCGTGCGGATGTCGCGCTGCTGCCCGTCGAACCAGACCGTGCCGCTGGCCTGCCCGTGCGGGTAGACACCGAAGATCGTTTCGAGCAGTTGGGTGCGGCCCGCGCCCATCAGCCCGGCTACGCCGACGATTTCCCCGCGTCGCACCTCCAGCGAAATGTCGTCCAGCACCTGAGTGCGGCCCTGGCGCAAGCTGAGGTGATCCACCTTGAGGATCGTGTCGCCCAACTCGACCGCTTCCTTCGGATAGAGCACGTCGAGGCTTCGGCCAACCATGCTGTTGATCAGCTCCTGGCGCGAGATGTCTTTCGCCATTGACGTGCCCACCACTTTGCCGTCGCGCAGGACCGAGATGCGATCCGCAATGGAGAAAATTTCGTCCAGGCGGTGCGAGATGTAGATGACACCGACATCGTGCGCGCGCAGATTGCGGATCACGCTGAACAGGTATTCCACCTCGGCGTCGCTGAGGGCGGAGGTCGGCTCGTCCATGATGATGATGCGCGAGTTCAGGTTGAGCGCCTTGGCGATTTCCACGAGCTGGCGCTGCCCCACGCGCATACGGTTGATGGGGCGGTTGGGGTCGATGTCCAGACCGAGATCGAACATCAGCTTTTGCGCGGTGCGCCGCATGCTGCGCCGGTTGATGATCGAGCCGAACGACTTATGCTCGCGGCCCAGGAAGATGTTTTCGTAGACGGTCAGTTCCGGCACGAGATTGAGTTCCTGGTGGATCATGACGATCCCGGCTTTTTGCGCGTCGCGCGGGTTGTGGAAGTGAACCGTCTCGCCGTTCAGCACGATCTGGCCTTCAAAGTCGGTATAGACGCCGCTCATGATGTTCATCAGCGTCGATTTGCCGGCGCCGTTTTCACCGACCAGCGCGTGCACCTCGCCGGGGTGGACGTCGAACGTCACGCCGTCGAGCGCGATAACGCCCGGAAAACGTTTGGTGATGCTGCGCATGCTGAGGATGGGCGGCGCGGTATGTGCCTCAGCAGTGGCCTGCATGTGCATCGGTTGCTCTACCAATTCATTTCCTCTCCTGGCGCAAAACCGCGCCACACGACTCGCGCACGACGAGACGGGGCTGGAGAACCACCGTGTGATAAAACGCGCCGGGGTCAGCCCGCCTGCGCAGCAGCAGCCGGACCGCTTCCTGGCCCAGTTCATATGTGGGCTGTGCGACGGCGGTCAGCGGCGGGCATAACTGCCCGGACCACGGCATATCGTCGAAGCCGATGATGGCGACGTCGTGGGGAATGCGCACGCCCAGTTCGTGCGCGGCGCGCAGGCTGCCCAGCGTCATCAGGTTGTTGGCGACGAACACCGCTTCGGGTGGGGAGGCGGTGGTCAGCAGGTCGCGCATCAGGCGATAGCCGCTCTCGATCTTGAAGTCGCCCGACCGCACCAGCGCGCGCTCGAACGGGATGCCCGCGCTTTCCAGCGCCTTACGGTAGCCTTCGAGGCGCTCCTGCCCGGTGGTGAGCTGCGGCGACCCGGCGATGGTGGCGATGCGCGTATAGCCGATGTCGATCAGATGTTTGACGGCGGTGCTGGCTCCGCCGACGTTATCGACCAGCACGGCGTCGGCATCGAACCGCTTGGTGAAGCGGTCGAGCAGCACGATCGGCATGCCCGCCGCGCTCAGTTCGGCCAGTTCCGCGCTTTCGTTGACG
Organism: Aggregatilinea sp.; assembly: GCF_036822615.1. Lineage (NCBI taxonomy): Bacteria > Bacillati > Chloroflexota > Anaerolineae > Aggregatilineales > Aggregatilineaceae > Aggregatilinea > Aggregatilinea sp. Next base: position 24,550 of record NZ_DAISHJ010000018.1, read on the forward strand.
TGGGTAGGGGAGATGATCAGCCCGGCGACATTTTCGGCCTGCATGACTCGCAGATACATCGCCTGCTTGGTCGAGTCTTCGTCGGAGTTGCACAGCACCACACTCATCTGCTGCTGGTAGGCCGCATCCTCGACGCCGCGCACGACCGAGATAAAAAACGGGTTTTCGATGTCCGAGATGATGAGGCCCAACACGTCACTGGTGCTGCCCCGCAGCCGGCGCGCCGCGCGGTTGGGGCGGTAGCCCAGGGTTTGAATCGCGTCGAGGACTCGATCGCGCAGGTCGCTGGCGACGTTGGGGTTGTTGTTCAGCACGCGCGACACAGTTGCCCGTGATACATGCGCATGTTCCGCAACATCCTTGAGGGTGGGAGCCGACATAGCAAAGTCTCTTGGGAACACTTAATGACTGTTTAGGGCATTCCGATCCAGCCGCAAGGGGCACAGGAAACGGAACGTTTTAAACGTGTTCTAAGGACTGCCGGACGTGATATATGGTTTTGTGAAACGAACGAGATGATGGATCTATGCCCGGTTCTGACCCGTGAACCTGGCTGAGCGGACGACCTGGAGAAACGGGAATGGGCTGCAAAACCCTGGGAACGATTTCTCGTTTCTAGCTGACGTTTACGACTAGATCGGTCGGTGAGGGAATAAAATCTTACGTGTTTGAGAGAACGATTTCTTGAGTTTCATTGTAAAGCGACTAATCGCGTTATGTCAAGCGGCTTATTTGCGCGGGCGTTCCAAGAAACTGCTTCCGGGCGGCGAACGGGAGCGCCGGTAACGGGGCGGCTTTGTGGTCCTTCTGTACCGCATGCGCCCGATCCGGCCCTGTTGGCGTTACAATACGCCAAACTCTGTCACTCCGAGGGAGAGCCATGCCTTTAACGCACCGTCGTGTCTTCCGCGTACGCCATTACGAGTGCGACGCGTACGGGCACGTCAATCACGCCAACTACCTGCGCTATATGCAGGAAGCGGCAATGGATGCTTCTGCGACGGTCGGCTATGACGAGGCGCGCTACATCGCGCTGGGCACGTTCTGGCTGATCCGTGAAACCGATATCGAGTACCTGCGCCCGCTGCTGTATGGCGATCAGGTCGAGGTCACAACCTGGGTTGGGGACTTCCGCCGCGTGCGGTCGCGCCGTTTCTACGAGATGCGCCATACCGGGACGGGCGAACTCGTGGCGCGGGCCAACACCGACTGGGTGTACCTGGACCGCAGCAGCGCGCGGCCCATCGGCGTACCGCCGGAGATGGTCGAGGCGTTCGCGCCGCCGGGCGTGGGCGACGATACGCGGCTGGAGACGATGCCGCGCGAGCACTTCCCCGAAGCCCTGCCCGCTCCCCCCGGCGCGTTTACCATGCACCGCCGCGTCGAATGGCGCGACATCGATTCGGCGCAGCACGTCAACAACGCCGCGTACCTGAACTACATGGAGGAATGCGGCATCCTGGCGGCGGAGTCGGTTGGCTGGACGATCGAGCGGATGCGCGGCGAGGGCTTTGCGATCTTCGCGCGGCGGCACCAGATCGAGTATCGCCAGCAGGCCCCGCGCGGCGAGGAGCTGGCGATCACGACCTACCTCTCGAACGTGCGGCATACCAGCGCCACGCGCCACTACCTGATTACGCGGGCCTCAGACGGCGCGCTGATCACGCAGGCGCGCACGGTGTGGGTGTTCGTCAACCTGGAAACCGGCCTGCCGATGCGTGTGCCTGCCAGTTTCCAGGATGATTTCGCGGCCAGCATCGCCAGGTAAGGCGGCGGATCCTACCCCGCCGCTGCCTGGCGTTTTTGCTCCTGCACCAACTGGATGAACGCGTCTTCGAGCGAGGGCGGGATGATGTCCGCATCGCTGTAGGCTTCGTGGGCATCGTCCAACGCCGCCAGCACGCGTCTTTGCGTTGCGGCGGCATCGCGCGTGGTGACGTGGATCTGCGCGCCGTAAAGGCTGACGTCCATGCTCGCGCCCAACCGCCCCGCCTGATGCGCGGACTTCAACAGGTCCAGCGCGGCGGCGGGATGCGCGGGCGTGAGCTGGACGACCTCGCCGGGCAGGTGCTCGGCTTTGATCGCGCTCGGCGCGCCCTGCGCGATCAGCTTGCCCTGGTAGATGAACCCAAGGTTTTCGCAGTGCTCGGCTTCGTCCATGTAGTGCGTGGTGACGAAGATCGTCGTGCCGCGCGCGGAGATCTCGTACAACAGCTCCCAGAACGCCCGCCGCGACAGTGGATCGACACCCGCGGTCGGCTCGTCCAGAAACAGGATGTCCGGTTCGTGCAGGATAGCCGCGCCCAGCGCCAACCGCTGCCGCCACCCGCCGGACAGCTTGGGCGGCGTGAGATGTTCGTGCCCTTCCAGCCCGGTCATCGCCAGCACACTCGCCATACGCTCGCGCAGGTGGCGGTTGTGCAGTCCGTAGCCGTGGCCGTAAAACTTCAGGTTTTCCTCGACGGTGAGATCGTTGTAGAGCGTGAACTTCTGCGACATATAGCCCATCCGCGCGCGGATGCTCAGCGCCTGCCGCCGGACATCGTGGCCGAGCACCAATGCCGTGCCCTCCGACGGGGACAGCAGCCCCAGCAGCATGCGGATCGTCGTGGTCTTGCCGGATCCGTTAGGGCCCAAAAAGCCGAAGATTTGCCCGCGCGGGATGCTGAAGGAGATGTGATCGACCGCCGTGAAGCTGCCGAAGCGCCGGGTCAGGCCCTGGACGTCGATTACCGTTTCGTCGTGTGTGTTGTGATTGCGCATAACGCTTCTCTCTTTACTGGCCGGATGCCTGCCGGATCTGCATCTGGCGGATCGGGCAGTAGGTGTTGCGGCAGGCGCGGCACACGAAGTGTTGAATCTGAAGCCCGGCAGCGCCCATCAGCACCCAGTAGATGATCAACAGGCCGGGGTGGGAGACGAGCCAGGGTTGCGGGACCAGGACCCACGCCGCCAGCCCGATCCCCAGCAGGGTATAGTCCAGGGGGCGGTACGGTCCGGGCTGGCGGTGTGGAAACCGTGCGGCCAGCTTGCCGGGCAGCACGTGCCCGCAGTGGGCTTTGCACGGGCATTTGGCGCAAAACGCGCCGATGATCAGGGCCCCGCTCGCGATGTAAATCGCGCCGTAGAGGGCAGCCAGCGCCCACGAGTCTCGGCCCATCGCCAGCGCGCTGATTCCGGCGGCGATCACGGTCGTGCCCAGGCTCACGACGCCGTGTATTCTCGACTTGACCATTAGGACTTCTCCTTCTCGTTTAACGCTGCTCGCTGAGGCTGCGGCGGAAGAACCATAACGTTCCACTGTTGATCAGCACGCCGAGCACCACCAGCCACGCGATCTGCGGCCACAGCACGCTCAGCCCCACGTCCTTTTGCAGAATGCCGCGCAGGATGATCATCCAGTGGCGGATCGGGAACAGGTTCGAGAGCGCCTGCATCAGCGGCGGCATCGATTCGACGGGGACGGCATAACCGGAAAACGTGATATCCACGAACGCGATCAGCATGATGATCAACAGTGCCTGATTCTGCGTGCGGGCGATCATGGCGACGAAAAAACCGCGCCCCAGCTCGACCAGCAGATAACTTGCGGCCAGAATCAGCAGCAGCGCCAGCGATCCGCGCACGGGGATGCCAAACACGACGTTCATGATGCCCAGCACCAGCAGAAAGTTCGCGTAACCCACGGCCATCGCGGGGATGGCTTTCCCGGCGATGATCTCCAGCGGGCGAACGGGCATCACCAGAAGCTGCTCGAAGGTCCCCAGCTCGCGCTCGCGGGCCAGCATAAACGCGGCGATCATGATGGTGATGATGTACAGCACGAAGGCCGCTTCGCTGGGCGTGGTGTAGTGGGCGCGATCCAGTTCTTCGTTGTAGCGCACGGTGACCGGCGGCTGGCTGGCCGCGATCTGCTGGCGGACCTGCTGCGCGACGGTTTGCAGCCCGGCAGCGGTGATCGACGGCAGCGCGGCGGTGGCCTGATGCTGCGCCAGGGTGATCGCGCCGAACGCGTAGATTTCTTCCTCGGCGGCGCGGCGCGCGGTGGAGGCGGGCAGCGAATTCGCGCCGTTGGCCGTCATCTCGATATCGGGCGGGTTCCCGGCCAGTAGATCGGTTTCAAAGCCCGCCGGGATCTCGATCAGCAGCACCGGACCGGGATCGAAAATGATGTTGCCGCGCGCGAACAGCTTGTCGAGCGCCGTTCCACGGCTGCCGTGTTCCACATTCGCGGCGAAGCTCGTGCTGGCGTCTTTGTCGAGGGTCAGGGTCTGGGTCTGGTCCAACTGTTCGATCAGCGCGCGGCTGGTCGCGGACTGGTCGTGATCGACCACGGCCATCTTGAGATCGTCCATCTGCGAGCCGGTCGCCCAGCCGATCAGCAGCAGCTCCGAGGCCGCGCCGAAGATCGCAAGGATGAGCAGCAGCCGGTTGTGCCACAGGTGCAGCATATCTTTCCAGGCGATGTTGAGGATTCGACTGAGCATCACGCGATCCTTTTCTTAAACAGCCGCCCGGCGATCTCGAAACCTTCGACGGCGATGATCAGCAGCAGGAGGATGTTCCACCACAGTTCACGCAGACCCGTGCCTTGCAGGAACATGCCACGGTTGATGATCACCCCGCTGACGACGGGCAGCTCAAGCGTTTCGATCCGTACCACGAAGGGGAAGACCTCGACCGGAAAAAACATGCCCGAAAGCAGCATGCCCGGAAACAGGAAGAACAACATGGATGCCCACAGCGCCGCCTCGCTGTTGTGGATCAGGATGCTGAACAGCATGCCGACCGCCAGCGTGGCGAACGCGTACAGGCCGGACAGCGCGAGGTAGAGGAGCAGGCTGCCACGAAACGGCACGCCAAACACCACGCGCGCCACGACCAGCATCAACGCGACGTTGACCAGCGCCAGCGCCATGTAGGGGATCGCTTTGCCAAGGAGGATCGCCTGCTTGTGGATCGGCGTGGCGACCAGCCCCTCGAACGTGCCCAGGGTACGCTCGCGCGCGATGACGGTGCTGATGCTCATGCCGGGCAGGGTTAGCACCACCGCGATCAGCGCGGGCACGAGGCTCCAGATCGCTTTGAGATTCGGGTTGTAACGGTTTTCGACCGTCGTATCGATGGGGACCTGAAGCTGCTGGCGCAGCGCCGCGATCCGGGCGGGATCGGCTCCGGCGGCCAGACGGGCGTCGAGGGTGGCGTTCATCTGGGCGGTGATGAAGCGCTCGCTTTCGTTCAGCGCTGCTTCGATCGCGGTTTCGGCGGATACCGGATCGGTCCCGTCGATGATGAAGCGCAGATGCGGCTGGAAAGCTTGAGCGTCCGTGCTGGCGAGTGCGTCAACGTCCTGCGTTTGCGCGCCGAAGCCGGGCTCGATGATCGCCACCAGCTTGGCCTCGCGGCGCTCCAATTTGTCGTTCGCGGCCCCCTCGTCGGGCACGCTGCCCGTGACGTTCAGGGTTTGCGTGGCGTCCAACTGCTCGATCAGGGCCGCCGCCTGCGGGGAGCCGTCTTGGTCGAGGATCACGGTTGGGACGTTTTTGACGTCGGCGGCCATCGCATAGCTGACCAGGATCAGCATCAGGACCGGGCCGATGCCCAGCAAAAAGACGCTGAGCGGGTCACGGATGATGTGCAGCCATTCTTTGCGGGCAATCGCCCATACGTGTCGCGCTTTCATGAGGCTGCCGCCTGCTGCGGCTCCGCCGCGTAACGCCGGACGAAGTAGATGAAGGTTTCTTCCAGGCGCGGCGGGACGGGGCGCAGATCGATCGCCTCGATGCCCTCGTGCGCCAGATCGCGCCGCAGCCGCTCGATGTCGCTGCCGCGCTCCATGATGACGCTCAGGCGGTCGCCGTAGGACTGCACGTCGCTCACGCCCGGCATGGCGTTGAGCACGTCCGCCGCGTGGTTGAGATCGGGCGCTTGCAGCGCAAAGACGTCGCCGGGCAGCATGCGCTTGATGGCGGCGGGCGTGTCGCAGATCATCAGGTGGCCGTCGTACATCAGGCCGACCCGGTTGCAGCGCTCCGCCTCGTCCATGTATGGCGTGCTGACGATGACGGTCGAGCCGTCCGCGTGCAGCGTCGTCAGCACGTCCCAGAATTCGCGCCGCGCGACGGGATCGACGCCGGTCGTGGGTTCGTCGAGCAGCAGCAGGCGAGGGCGGTGGATCAGGCAGGCTGCCAGCGAGAGCTTTTTCTGCATCCCGCCCGAAAGCGCCCGCCCGCGCCGTGCGCGGAACGCGCCCAGCCCGGTGAACGCCAGCAGGTCGCGGATGCGCGCTTCGCGTTCTTCCCCGGTGACGTCGAAGACGTCGCACATGAACGCCATGTTTTCGTCTACGGTCAGATCGCCGTAGAGGCCGAACTGCTGCGGCATATAGCCCAGGATCGACTTGATCGCTTCGGGGTCTTGCGCCACGTCGTGCCCGGCGACTTCCGCCCGGCCTTCGGTCGGTTTGAGGATTCCGGCCAGCATACGCAGCGTGGTCGTTTTGCCCGCGCCGTCCGGCCCGACCAGCCCGAACAACTCGCCCGGCGCGATGTCCAGCGTCAGGTCGTGCACGGCTTGAACCGACCTGTGGCGCAGACGTTCTTTAAACGTCCGCCCCAGGTGCTCCAGATGAATCATGATTGGGGTGCTCCTTCACATACCCACCGAGTATGGAATCCACAAACGTTTCCATCACCGGGCCGATCTCCCAGGGGGGATTGAGCAGCCGGTGAAAGACGATGCCGTCTCCGCCTGCCAGCAGCGAGATAGCGACGTTGCGCGTGTCCATGGGCCGCAGGTCGCCCCGGTCGATGCCAAGCTGAAGCGCGTCCGCCACCATGTCGATGTACTGCTGGTACATTTCCAGCAGGATCTGCTGCGCCTCTTCGCTTTGGGCCGACTGGAAGAACGCATTGGCAAGCAGGCGCGTCCAGCGCAGATCGGCGGTGAAGGCTTCGGCGGTCGCGATGAAAAGCTCGCGCAGGTGCACGTGCACGGGGCGATCCGTCTCTTGCAGCGCGTCGGCGGTCATCGCGTCCAGCCCGCCCATCGCGGCATTCAGCGTGGCAACGAACAGGTCGTGCTTGTTCTTGAAGTGCCAGTAGAGCGTGCCTTTGCTGAGGCCGCTGCGCTTGACGATGTCGTCCATGCTGGTGCCGTCGTAGCCGTTTTCTGCGAAGGCTTCGAACGCGGCTTCCAGGATCAACTCGCGGCTGTCGTCTTTGGAGGGTTTGGGATTCATACGCTGTCCTTGTAGTAGACTAATTAGTCTAGACTGACCGGTCAGTCTAGTTATACGCCCCTTCGGATCGCGTGTCAAGCGGCTGCGCGAGCTGAATCAGGCGGCGCTGGGGCGGGCTGCAACAAGTTTTTACAGGGTTTCTATACATTGTAATATTGACAGGGATGTGAAACAGGTATACCATCTGGGCATTGGTATACGCAGTGTGCAATAATATCCATATCGTGAATGGAGAGGAGTAATTGTGGTAGACCGGCGTGAGCAGCGACGCTTAGAAACCCGCCGCAAGCTGGTGGATGCCGCCAAGCGCGTCTTCAGCGAGCGGGGATATCAGGATGCTGCTGTGCTCGACATCACCGAGGCTGCCAACGTCAGCAAGCGCACGTTTTACCTGCATTTCAACGACAAAGAAGCCATCATCGAAGCCCTCGCGTTGAGTGAGTTCCAGGCGCTGCGCGATCGGGTCGAAGCAGGCGAGATGCATGACGAGGAATCGGAAACGTTCCGCATGGGCTTCTCCCGCATCGCGACGATGGTGTTCGAATATGCACAGCAAAACCGCGACATGATGCAGATCATCTTCGGCGCGGGCGGCTCGTTCCGCTTGCAGGCGATGGTGCGTGACTTTACGGCCCAAGCGTTCGAAGAGAATATGCTGCGCAAGTGCTTCTGGAACGAAAACGCGCCGCTGCCGCCCACCGTGTTGGGCAATGCGATTGCGGGCGTGATCATCCAGCTTCTGCACTGGTGGTGCCGCCACGAGCACAATTACAGCCCGAACGATATGGCTGCGATATGCGCGACCGTATTGTTCGATAACATCGAAATCAACTTCGACCAGGAGAAAAAAGCGGCAGCGATAGCCGCGAAAGAAGAGGCCCGCGTATAGGATCGACGCTGTGCTGCACGTCATGAGGAGTTAGCGAGCGATACGTCTCACCATCTTGCCAGGATCGCTGGGACGCATCGACAAACGAAAAGGTTGCCCAATGGGCAACCCGCTTCCGCACAATCTTACCGCCCCATCTGCCAGGATCGCGGCAGTAAGTCATGCCTGTTCATTTAGATCATACCACAGGAAGGATCATGTTCGCTACCATCAGTCGCTTCGCGGATCGTTACCGTCTTCAACTCTTGATCGCCTGGGTGGCCCTGGCCGTGATTGTCACGCTGGTCGCGCCGAACCTGGACGACGTCACTGACAACGACCAGCGCAACTTCCTGCCCGACGACGCGTCCGCGCTGACCGCGCAGGCGCTCATCGAACAGCACTTTCCGCAAAACGCCGACCAGGGCAGCCTTGTCCTGGTGTTTGAATCCGCCGACGGAACCCCAATCACTAACGACACCGACGCCGGATATATGGCCGAGATCAGCACGTGGCTGACCGGTCCCGATGCCCCGGCGCATATCCACAGCGTGCTTTCGCCCAGCCTGACGCCTGAGGCGGCGGGCAGCCTGATCGCGCCCGATCAACAGGCGGCGATGATCGTCGTCACGCTGGATACGACCCTGCTTGACGAGCGCGAGGCCGTGCTCGACTCGATCGGCCAGCGCGTCGAGGATGCTCCGGCCAGCCTGAACGTCTACCGCACGGGCGAGACCGCCATCGGCGCGGAATATAACGCGACGCTGACGGAAAGCGTCGATCGCACGATCTTCGTCACGCTGGCGCTGGTGGTGATTATCCTGCTGGTGATCTACCGCTCGCCGGTCAGCCCCCTGATCCCGCTGGGCGTGGTGACCATCGCCTTCATGATCGCACGCGGCATTGTCGCGTGGCTGGCGCAGGACGTGTTCACCGTCACCGATACGGCCTCGATGCTGCTGATCGTGGTGATGTACGGCGCGGGAACCGACTACTGCCTGTTTTTGATCAGCCGCTTCCGCGAGGAAATGGCCGACCGCGACGATTCGCGCGAGTCGGTGCGGCGCACCGTGCGGCGCGTCGGGGAGTCGATTTCGAGCAGCGCGGGCACGGTCGTCGTCGGCTTCATGGCGATGACCATGGCGCAGTTGGGCCTGTTCAACACGACCGGGCCGACGCTGGCGATCGGTATCGTCGTCTCGCTGCTGGCCGGGCTGACGCTCACCCCCGCCCTGTTGGGCCTGTTGGGACGCCGGGCCTTCTGGCCGGCGCGTGCCCAGCACCGCAACGCGGGCGCGTTCTACCGGCGCACCTCGCAGTTGGTCGCGGAGCGCCCGCTGCTGACCGTGATCGTGATCGCGCTGCTGATGTCGCCCTTTGCGTACTGGGGCAGCCGGATGCAGGTGACGTATGACTTCCTGGCGGACCTGCCCGACGACACCGAATCGGTGGAGGGCTTCCGCGTGCTCGAAACGCACATCGGCGCGGGCGAGATGCAGCCTTTGACGGCAGTGTCCGTGTTCGAGGGCGGCGATCTGCTGGCGGACGTGGACGCCATGACGCAGCGGCTTCAGGCCGTGGACGGTGTGGCGACGGTGCGCAGCGCGACGCAGCCGCTGGGCGCGGACAACGCGCAGACGGCAGGCATCACCCGCATCGACCGGCAGCTTGGCACGTTGGCGGCCATTCTGACCCCGGCAGAAGGCGCTGCTGCCCAACCGACGCCCGAACAGGCGGCGATGATGGACGCTTTCTTCGCGGACTTGCCCGCCTATCTGACCCTTGTGGCGGAACGTGCCCCTGCGCTGGCGCAGTCGGATGAATATGCGTCGGTGATGGCGACCCTGGCAGGAATCGGTGAAGGGACTGCCAGTGTGGCGGATCTGGCGAACGCGCTCGGCGCGCTGGCTCAGGTCGGCACGGACCAGCACATCGACCTCGCGCAGCTTCCGGCGGGCGTGGCGGCGCTGTTCGGCGGCGAACAGGCCGCGGCGTTTGTGGACAGCTTCCTCAACACGCAGACCAACGCGGCGCGCTTCGAGATCGTCCTGGCGGACGCGCCCTACAGCGCCACGGCGATGGATACCGTCGATCACCTGAAGGGCGTGCTCAGCGGGCAGGGCGCGGTGTACGGCTCGACCGCCGTCAACGCGGACATCCGCGACTACCTGCACACGGACCAGCGCAACACGATCGCGCTGGTGCTGGCGGGCATCTTCATCATCCTGATGCTGATGCTGCGCAGCATCGTCGCCCCGGTCTACCTGATCAGCACGATCCTGCTGTCTTACGGCACGACCCTGGGCATCACGCGCCTCGCGTCGAGCGTGCTGTGGGGCACGGACGAACTGACGTGGTGGGTTCCATTCTTCATGTTCGTGTTCCTGGTCGCGCTGGGCATCGACTACAGCATCTTCCTGTTCGGACGTATCAAGGAAGAAGTGGGGCGGCGCGGCATCCATGACGGCATCCACGACGCCGTGCAGTCGACCGGCTCGATCATCACCTCGGCGGGCATCATCGTTGCGGGTACGTTCGGCGCGATGATGGCAGGCAGCATCCTCGGTCTGGCGCAGATCGGGTTTGCGGTCAGCGTCGGCATCCTGATCGATACGTTCGTGGTGCGCACCATCCTCGACCCGGCACTGGCAAGTCTGTTCGGGCGCTGGACGTGGTGGCCGGGGCGGGTTGCGCCCACGCCGCGCGCAACCTCGACGCAGGAGCGCAACGCCGTGCCCGCGCGCGATCCCGGCAGCGCGGACTAACGAAAGCCAGTTCCCGTACGGATAAAATCGAGACGGCGCGGGGTGAATTTCCGCGCCGTCTTTCTCTTGGCGACCTCTTCCGCGCCGCGCTAACCGTTTGACCGCAAACCCATTCCACCTGACAATGAGGGACATCGGATATTTGCCCACAAATCACTTCTTTGGAGCTAAAACTTATGGACCTCGAACTGAAAGATAAAGTGGCCGTGATTACAGGCGGCAGCGTTGGCATCGGCCTCGCGGTGGCGGAAGGGCTGGCCCGCGAAGGCGTTCATCTGGTGCTGTGCGCGCGCAACGAGGAGCGCGTCAAGGCCAGGGCGCAGGAGATCGCGGATCAGTATGGCGTGAAAGCGGTCGGCATTCACGCGGATGTCGCCAATGGCGACGACATCGACCGGCTGGTGGCGGCTATCGGCGCGGAGTTCAGCGACGGCGTGGATATCCTGATCAACAACGCGGGCACGGGCAGCGAAGAAACGATCATGGACGCGTCCGACGAGCGCTGGCAGTACTACTGGGATCTACACGTCATGGCGGCGGTGCGGCTGTCGCGCGGGCTTGTGCCGCTGATGCGCAAGCGCGGCGGTGGGGCGATCATCAACAACGCCTCGATCTGTGCCACGCAGCCGTTGTACTACGAGCCGATCTACAACGTGACCAAGGCCGCGCTGGTGATGTTCTCGAAGTGCCTTGCGAACGAGCTGGTGGGCGACAATATCCGCGTGAACACGATCAACCCCGGTCTCGTCCTGACGCCGGACTGGATGAAAACGGCCACATTGCTGACCGAAAACGAGCCGATTACGCCGGAGCAGTACCTGGACAAGATCGCCAAAGGCAACGCGCCGATCGGGCGGTTCGCATCGCCGGAAGAAGTGGCGCACTTCTTCGTGTTCATGTGCTCGCCGCGCGCGAGCTACTGTGTCGGCTCGTCGTATTACGTGGATGGCGGCTGGCTGAAGGTGATCACCTGATCGCGCCGCCGCGCAACTCGATTCGGATCTGGTGCGGCGAGGAGGGCGCCTGTTCTCCTCGCGTTTTTTCCCGGCTGAGCGCGCCGATCTGAAAGAATGATTGGTGCGATGTGGCGGACTTGGTGTACAGTAGTGTATGAGAGCAGGTAACCGCTGAATCAAGGCGCGGGTCGTGGGGGCCAGTGGTATCTTTAACTGCGCGGGTGCTCATTGTTTGAACCAGAAACATTCGTTTGCCGCTGCCGCTGGAGCGGATTTGATTTGCCTGCGCGCCGCTGTGCCGTGTCTGTCCACCCGTAGAGCGATTTTTCGGCTAGGAAAGGATTGATGACCATGAAGCTCGCCCACGTTATTCCAGCCCTGCTCCAACTTCACCGATCCGTTCGCAGGGTTCTGGCGGCTCCAGTGGTGATCGCGCTGCTGGTGGTCGCCGTGCCGCTGGCTCTCGCGCAGGAAGACACGCCTACCTTCCACAACCCGATCCAGTTGTCTGACGGGGCCGACCCCTGGCTTGTCTACTACGAGGGCAGCTATTATCTGACCACCACGAGCGGCGGCTCCGGGCTGCTCATGCGCCAATCCCCAACGCTGGCGGGCCTGAAGGACGCGGAACCGGTCCAGGTATGGCAGGACGAGACGCCCGATCGCTGCTGCAACATGTGGTCGCCGGAGATGCATCTGCTGGACGGGCCGGATGGCGAGCGCTGGTACCTGTATTACACGGCGGGCCCGGTGTCGCAGGATACGCACGCGACGCAGCATACGCACGTGCTCGAAAGCGAAGGGACCGATCCGTTGGGGCCGTATACGTACAAGGCGCGCGTATACGATCCCGATCACGATATGGGGCAGCTCGATCCCAGCGTCATGCAGTGGCAGGACGAACTGTACTTCCTGGCGTCGGTGTGGGATGAGTTCGGGCAGAGCATTTACATTGCGCCGATGAGCGATCCCTGGACGATCAGCGGCGATCAGGTGCGCATCTCGTCGCCAACGCTGCCGTGGGAGCAGATGGATTCGGCTATTAACGAAGCCCCCGTCGCGCTGGAGCATGATGGCAATCTATTCATTACGTATTCGGCCAGCTCTTGTGCGACGCCCGATTACGCGCTGGGGATGCTTACGCTGACAGGCGACGATGTGCTCGATCCGGCGGCGTGGACGAAAAACGAGGATCCGGTTTTCAGGCAGTCCGTGGAAAACAGCGTGTTCGGCCCCGGCCACAACGGATTTTTCACCTCACCCGACGGCAGCGAAAACTGGATCGTCTACCATGCGAACGACGTGATCTTCGGCGGATGCGACAATAAACGCACGACGCGCGCGCAGCCGTTCACGTGGAACGAGGACGGCACGCCCAATTTTGGCGAGCCGGTGTCGCTCGACACCGATCTGCCGGTTCCGTCCGGTGAGGAGACCATGGCGGTCGAGGCGACCGAGGTTCCGTAACCGGGCGTACTGCCACGAGTGGATGTTGAATGATCTGCGGGCCGGGGCGGCAAATGCTTCCGGCCCGCGCCGCCTCAAGACTTGACTCTGCCCCCGCGTGTTTGCTAGAACCTGGACAGATCGAACGGACGTGCGGCCTGCAACCGAGTCGGGAGAACAGACGCGTGACGATCCTCTTCAAAGCCAGAACGTCGGATTCCCCCTATGTCGATACGGTCATGCGCGGCTGGACGGTGGCGGACGGGCCTGCGATCCGGCCTGCCGAAACGCACTGGTACATGGTGATCGTCCGGCATTCGGGCGGCGTTCAGGCGCTGGTCGTCGGGCCGTGGTCCGCTGCCGGGGTGACGTCATACCTGAAAGACGCCGAGCTGCTGTGGGTCCGGTTTCCGCTCGGCACGTTTATGCCTCATCTGCCGGTCAGGCGCATCCTCAATCTGGAAACGACCCTGCCCAACGGGGCGTGGCGGACCTTCTGGCTCGACGGCATCAGTTGGCAGTATCCCGACTACGACAACGTCGAGACGTTTGTCGACCGGCTCGTGCGTGAGGATGTGTTGGTGCACGATCCGGTGATCTCGTCCGCGTTGGACGATCGACCGCAGGATATCTCGCCGCGCACATTGCGCGATCACTTTTTGCGGGCGACCGGTCTTTCGCAAAATCACATCCGGCAGGCGATCCGCGCCGAGCGAGCCGCCGGGCTTCTGGCGCAGGGCGTGCCGATCCTCGATGTGACGTATACGCTGGGCTACTTCGACCAGCCGCACCTGACGCGCGCGATGAAGCGTTTTGTGGGGATGACACCCGCGCAGCAGCTTGCGCTCGCCTCCCAATCCACCTGATCCCAACTCGACAAGGCCGCAGCCTCTGCCCACGCACTCCCACAGGCGTATGTATGGATCCGTGCCCGGTGGGCGGGGCGGGTTTCTGTTTCTTATGCCGACAAGTGCGGATGGCGATAGTCTGATATGATAGACATTAAACCGTGATTTGGTGCAGTTCACTCATAGATTCTGATCCGCTTCAATGCTACTCTATACCCGGTTTGCCTTCGTACAGCGCAGCACGCTTGTTTGAGCGCCTAACTCGACGAGAGAACAAGAGAATGTTTTCATATAGCGAGCAAATCCAGTGCCATGACGAGCACATCGAGCCGGAGTTCTGGAAAGAGCCTTTTGGCGTTGATGTCGAGTACGACACGCTTAAGTTTTTGCTGATTCCCGACCACGTTTCCGCTTATATCGCCGCCCGGCTGGCCCATAAAGTTTATCGCTACCAGATCGACAACATCAGCACGAAAGAACAGATCACGCATGCCGTGATGATCACGATGGGCGGGCTGCTGCCGGGCGTGCTGCTGCACGATCATCTGGCGTGGACGCTCAACAAAAACATCCCGCCGATCGAGTTCGGCACGATGGGCGTCAAGTATTATGCCGGTCCGGGGCAGCCGCTCGACCAGCCGCGCATCATCCACCCGCTGTCCATCGAGGTTGAGGATCGCGTGGTGGGTGTGGTCGAGGATCTGGTCGATCTGGGCGGCACGGCCCGGTTCGTGTCGCAGTACCTCATGGAAGAACGTAAGGCACGCAAGATCATCCTGATCGCGCCCTACCTCAAAAAAGCCGTTGACGAGATGGACGTGATCTTCTTCGGGATCGTGCCAAAAGACACCTGGATCATCACCCCGCGCGAGCGCGTGGAGACGTTGATCAAGCGTGTTCCCTTCTGGCGCGACCACGGCGCGACGCTGCAAGACTGCCAGAACAACCTGCGCACGATCGGCTATCCGGCCTACCTGATCGACACGTATCTGCGCGCGACCTACGAGCGCGGATAGATCCGGTCTCCCGCGAAAAACAAAAATGACCGCGCAGCCCAAATCCGGCGCTGCGCGGTCATCCGTTTCTGCGCCTGTTTCCTCGACCAGTCGCGTCTTCGAGCGGCTGCATGCACCCATGCAGTGCTGCTCGCGCGCCGCAAATGGCATAGCACAGGTGTTCCGCGCCGCCGTCGCTGTTAAAATCTCCGCACGTGGTTGATACGCGGAGTTTCGCCAGGATAGAGGCCGTGGAACGCAAGCAGCGACGAGGGAAACCAATCTCCGCCAGCGAGTTGGGCCGCTTTTTATACTGCGAGCGCGCGTGGTGGTACGGCGTGCAGGGCGAGGAAAGCAGCCATCTTGAGGCGCTGGAGCGCGGGGCGCAGCGGCACGAAGCCTTCGCCGGGGAAGTGCGGCTGGCGGAACGGGTGCGCGCCGGGCTGCGCGTATTGATCTGGCTCGTGTTGGCCGCAATCGTCCTGGCGGCGATCGGGCTTGCGACGGGGCTGTTGTGAACGGCGCGCCGGTTCTGGCCGCGCTGGTGCTGCTGTTGGTGCTGCTCCTGGTAGCTCAACGGCAGGCGATCCGCCGCCGCGAACAGCGCGGCATTCCGTCCGGCGATCTGGTCTACCAGGACACCGCCGCGCGGCTGGACAAGACGCTCTATTCGCGCCGCTATCACCTGACCGGGCGACCGGATCACGTCTTTTGGGACGGGCGGTTTTACATCCCGGTCGAGGTCAAAACGGGCCGCACGCCGCAGTCGCCCTATTGGAGCCAGATCATGCAGGTCATCGCGTACTGTGCGCTGGTGGAGGAGAACACCGGCATCAGGCCGCCCTACGGCGTGATCCTGTTTGAAGAATCCGGTAAGTCGTTCGAGATCGATTTCACGCGCGACTACGAGCAGGTGCTCGCGGATACCCTGAACGCCATGCGCCAGCAGCGCTCCCGGTCCGAGGCACATCGCAGCCACCAGAATCCCCGCGTGTGCGCGTCCTGCGGCTTTTTCGATCGCTGCGACGAGCGCTTGCTGTAAACCGTGCGTTCGCGGTACAGCAAAAAGCCAGGATGCGCTCCTGGCTTTTTTTTGTGTCGTGTGGGCGCGGGGCGTTACTCGTAACGGAAGCTGCGCACGCCCAGCGCGAAGAAGATCGCGCCCATCAGCAGCAGCGCGCCCATCTGCGGCAGGATGTCGATCACGCCGCCGCCGTAATACATCAATTCCCCGAAGGCGTCCATGCCCCATGCAATCGGCGAGAGATGCCCGACGATCTGCATGAAGTTCGGCACGATTTCCATCGGCCACCACGCGCCGCCCAACGGCGCGAGCGTCAGGCCCATCAGCAGGGCAATGTTACCCGCCTGGGCGGAGGTCTTCACGAGTGTCGCCAGCAGCAGGCCGAGCGCGGTCGAGGTGAAGGTGAAGACGATCACGATCAGCACGATGCCCGGCACGTTGCTGCCCCACTCGACGCCCATCATCGTGCCGACGACGATCAGGATCGTGAACTGGAGCACGCCGAACAGGTAGCGCCCCAGCAGCTTCCCGGCGATGATGTGCCACTTGCCCATCGGCAGGGTATACAGGCGCTGCAGCGTGCCAATCTCGCGGTCCGCGACCAGCATCGTAGCGGCGTTCAGTACGAAGATGAACACAAACATCAGCGCCATGCCGGGGCCGCTCTGGTTGAAGCCGTTGGTGGTGGCGTCCTCGGTGGTTGCTTCGGTTTGCACGGCCACCGGGCGCTGCTGCCATGCCGCGTCGGCGCGATCCAGCACGATGTCGAAAGCGGCGTCGTGTTGATCGGCGGGCAGCGTGTCGAGCGTGACGCGCGCGATGGCAAGCGATCCGTTCATCTGGCTCAGCACGGACTGGATCTGCTGCTCGGCCAGAGTCGGCGCGTTGAGGTCGCCGCTGCGCCGGTATTCCACGGCTGCATCCTCGCCCGCCTTCAGCGCATCGCCAAATCCGGCAGGGATGACCAGCAGGCCGGATGATTCGATGTTTTCCAGGCGGTCGTTCGCGGTCGAGCTGGTGATGGTTTCCGGCAGACCGCAGCCATCCGGCGCGCCGCCGTCATAGGGGCAGATCACGAAGGAAGCATCTTCACCGCTCATCTGCTCCTGGTACAGCGCGACCAGCCGCCGCGACAGGTCGCTGTGGTCGTTGTCCACCACGTCGATGTAAATCGTGGCGCTGTTATTGCTCTGCGCGAGACCCAACAGCAGCATCATGAGGGCAGGCATCAGCAGGCCGATCAGGAAAGATTCGCGCTCTTTGACGCTGCGCAGTAGATCGTACTGCGCGATGGTGATGATGGATTTCATGTCGCCATGCCTCCCCTAGATGTCCAGGCGCTTGTTGAAGCGCCATAGGCTGATGGCGAACAGCACGATGCCCATACCGGCCAGCGCCAGCAGGTGCGTGCTGATGTCGGAAAGCTGCGCTTTGTCGTAGGCGAGCGCGAAGAAACCCCGGATGCCCCAGTAGTTGAGCGTGATCTTGGGCAGCCAGCTTAGCGCGTCGGGCAGGCCCTCGATCGGGACAAACGAGCCGCCGAGCATTCCCAGCACGAACAGCGCCGCCGTGCTGTAGGCGTCGGCCTGTTCCGCCGTTTTTGCCGCCGCCGCGATGAGCAGCCCCAGGCTGGTGGCGGCGAACGAGACGGCCAGCACCAGCAGCGCGATCCCGACGTAGTGCGTGCCCCAGACGGACGCTTCGCGGCCCATCATTTTGGCGACGACCGTCGTGGCGACGATCAGGATCACCATCTGGATCACGCCGGTCAGGTACGTCCCGGCCAGCTTGCCGATCATGAAGGTTCCGCGCGGGGTGGCGGTAGTCATGATGCGCTGGAGCGTCCAGTCTTTCTGCTCGTTGAGGATGCTCCGTCCACCCGCGGCCATCGTGAACGTCATGAACAGGATCGCCATCGACGGGGCGAAGTATTGCAGCGCGTCATAGTCGCGCGTTTCGCCTTGCAGGTCGGTTTCGTTGAGCGTGATGGTGGTGGATTGCGCCACAGCCATCGGGTTGTTCTGAAGTGTATCGGCCAGCGCCTGCTGCGCGTTCTGCGTGTCGATGCCGGACTGTTCGCCCAGGCTGGCGAGCGCGTCCGTTCCGACTTGCTGCGCCAGAAAAACGGTGTTCCAGCCGTCCGCGATGGACTGCACGATGCTGCGCACCACGCTGGACCCGATGCTGCTGCCGCTGTCGTAGTAGACCGTGATTGGCGGCGGGGCTGCGTCGGGGGGAGTCGCGCTCAGATAGGCGTCCAGGTTGGGCACGGTGATCAGGGCGGTCAGGTCGCCGTCTTCGACCTGCTGGCGGGCCGCGTCGGGGTCGGTCACGACTTCGCCGTCGGTCAGGTCGTGGATGGTTTGAAAGTCCGCATTCGCTGCGCCGTCGCCGGGCACGAAGGCCGACTGCATCATCGCGCCCAGCGCGCCGCCTTCGTTCTCCACGCCGACGCGGATCGGGTTGATGCTCACGTCGCCGCCCGACCCGAATACGAGGCCGATGATCACGCTGAGTATCAGCGGCATCGCCAGCATCAGCAGGATGGCGTTGCGGTCCTTGAAGGCCGTATAGATGTCTTTCCAGGCGATCGCATAAATCTTGGCGAGCATGGTCCTGGCTCCTTTAGTCGCGCAGCGCGCGCCCGGTCAGGTGCAGGAACACCGCTTCGAGCGTGGGCTCGCGGACCTCGACGCTTTGCAGGGCCAACCCTGCCGCATTGATCACGCCGATCAGCTCGACCAGGGCGCTGCGCCCGTTTTTCGCCAGCACACGGATCTCGCCGTCCTCAAGCGTGGCGCTGTGTACGCCGTCCACCTGCGCGAGCCGGTCGATCACCGCCTGGGGCGCGTCGGGCACGCCCAGAATGAGCGTGTCTTCTTCGCCCACCAACCGGGTGAGTTCCTCCTGCGTGCCCAGCGCGATGATCTCGCCGTGATCGATGATGGCGACGCGGTGCGAAAGCTCCTGCGCCTCTTCCATATAGTGCGTCGTATACAGCACGGTCGTGCCGCGCCGGTTGAGTTCGATCACCGCGTCGAGGATGTTGCGGCGCGACTGCGGATCGATGGCGACGGTCGGCTCGTCGAGCATGATCACCTGCGGGCGGTGCAGCAGTCCCACGCCGATATTGACGCGGCGTTTCATGCCGCCGCTGTACTCCTGTACGGGATCGTCGGCGCGGTCGTTCAGCTCGGTGAAGTCGAGCACCTCGGCCACGCGCTGCTTGAGTTCCTTCCCGGCAAGGCCATACATCTTGCCGAAAAAGGTCAGGTTCTGGCGCGCGCTCAGGGTGGGATACAGCGCGAGTTCCTGCGGCACGATGCCGATCGCGCGTTTGGCCGCGATGGGATCTTCGCGGATCGAGTGCCCCGCGATGTGGACTTCCCCCGCAGTGGGTGTCAGCAGCCCACTGATCATGCTGATAGTGGTCGTTTTTCCGGCGCCGTTGGGGCCGAGCAGGCTGAAGATCTCGCCCTCGTAAATGTCGAGGTCGATGCCGTTGACGGCGACCGGTCCTTCCGGCGGGTTAAACTGTTTTTTGAGGCCGCGGATCTGGATGATTGGTGTGGCGTGCATGTCT
Organism: Aggregatilinea sp.; assembly: GCF_036822615.1. NCBI lineage: Bacteria > Bacillati > Chloroflexota > Anaerolineae > Aggregatilineales > Aggregatilineaceae > Aggregatilinea > Aggregatilinea sp. The sequence continues at coordinate 44,275 of NZ_DAISHJ010000018.1, forward strand.
CCCTCATGAGCGGTAAATGAGCGCTGCGTTGGGACGAGTGCGAGCGTCGGGGATGAAGGCGTGGGGCTGTCTCGTCCGGTGTGAGTCACAGTACGGCTGAGTATAGACGGTACGCTAAAGAACGCCGAATCGTGCCGCCGGGTAGATTTTGTTGACTCTGCCGTCAGGGAAGCGTTATCGAGCGGTAGAGCAGGTGGGGCCGGGCTGCGTTTCAATGAAGCCGGGGGAAGTGTCCGGGGGGTGAGGACAAGTCAGGAGCAGAGGATGCAGCGCTGGTTACGCGTGTGCCGTGGAATGGTCATCCTGGAACTGGTGTTATACGGCGCTTTCACCAACCTGTTTCTGGCGGGCACTCTGATCGCACCCTATCACGCGCCGTTTATTGCGATGAATCAGGCCGCGCACTGGATCACGCTGCTGGGCCTGCTGGCATTCGCGGCGGGGGTCTTTCTGAATGGTTCCACCCGCCTGCGGATGTGGCTTGCACCCGGCGCGATCGCTTTCACGATCTGGTTTCTGCCCGCGTGGTGGCCGCGCCATGCGCCGGACGTCTCCGGCACGACCGTCACCGCCGCGACGTACAACGTCAATATGTGGGGCGCGGCGGACCCCGCCGGCATCGTCCCGGTCATCGCTGCGATGAATGCGGATGTCGTCGGGCTGCAAGAGCTACATCCCGCTTTGCAGGCCCGGCTCGATGCCACGCTTCACGATCAATATCTGTATCAGGTGATGGAGGCCGTGGAGGGGTACGAGGGCTTCGGGCTGTTAAGCCGCTTCCCCGTTGTGGAGTCGAGCGTCGTCATGGACGTAGACTGGTACCCCGCTGGCCGCCGCGTGCCGGGCTACCTGCGCGCCGTGCTGGATGTGGACGGGCAGCGCATGGCCGTATACGTGATCCATACCCCGCTGCCCATCCACTATATCGACAGTTATTCGCTGGCGGGCTACCTGCAAGGTCTGCGTTACGCGTTGTTCGAGTACGACGACGGGTTGCAGCTTGCGCACATGCGGCATATCGCGGATCTCGTGGCGGCGGAGGCGATGCCAGCGCTGGTGTTGTGCGACTGCAACAGCACGCCTCACAGCCGCCAGTACGACGTGCTGGACGGCGTGCTGGACGATGCGTTTGGCGCGCAGGGGTGGGGCTTGGGGCTGAGCCACCCGGTCCGTCCGTTCCCCATGCTGCGGCTCGACTATGTGTGGTATACGTCCGGCTTCACCGCGCTTGACGCGGATGTCTGGCCGGACGCGGGCACATCCGATCACCATCCGGTCCGGGCGCGGTTGGCGCTGGCAGTCCCGGCAGCGTTCTCCGCACCCGCAGGCGGCTGATCCGGTTGGCGGCGCGGCGCTGTCGTGTCAGGCGTGGTTGACGCGCACCCAGCGGTCGCCCTCCGGCGGTTGGACCGGCGTATGCGCGCGCAGGTAGTCCTCGATCACCTCGTTGACGATGGTCGGCACTTCGCCTTCGTAGCGCTGCGCCTCGGCCTTCACCAGATAGCCGCGCTCGCGCATCCATTCCGCGTCCGAGTGTGCGATGCGGTACGTGCGGGCAGGGTTGAGCGGCTCGCCGTTGATCAAAACGCGCCGGATGCGCTGGCCGTCCGCCGCATCGGGATCGTAAAACACCTTCAATCCGCTGACCTGCGGGGTGCCGATGGGCGCGCCGCGCATCGCATGGTGGTGGTAGCTGGCGCGTTCGGGGATCAACCCGCGTTCCAGCGCCTCCACGATCTGCGCGCCGGTGAGATCGGACGCATAGGGATTCGCCGCTGAAAAACACGCGGACGCCAGGGCGCCGCGCGTGATGGTCCCGGCGGGCAGCCCGGTATGGAACAGGCCGCTCATCAGGATCGCGGCTTCGGCGTGCATACGCTCGCGGAAGGCGTCTGCCGTCAGGTCTCCAATGCCGCATTCCGCGTAGTAATCGAGCGAGAGCGCCGCCTCGGACTCCCCGATCGCCTGGTTTTTGACCCTCTCGATTTCCTGGTCCGCCGCGGCCAGCGCTGCCAGCACTGCCGGATCGTCCGGTTCGTCTGCGGGGACCGGGAACACGCGCGCGGTTCGGTCGCTGACCGCGCCGGATGCGGGGTCGATGGTCAGATCGACGCGGCCCACGTGCTGCCCATACTCGCCTGCCTGCGCGATCAGCACATCGCCGCACCATTCGCCCTCCGGCAGCAGATCGTGCGAATGCGCGCCGATGATGACGCTGATGCCCGGCACAGCCTGCGCCACGGCCCGGTCGTCTTCCAGGCCCAGGTGCGAGAGGAAGATCACGAGCGTCGCACCCTTCGCGCGCAGATCCGCCGTCATGTCGCGCGCCGTCTCGATCGAGTCCGGCAGGTGATAGCCGTAGCTCTCGTACACAGGCCCCCACGGCGCGGTGAGGCCGAACACACCCATCGTCACGCCGCCGGGCAGGGGGATGAGGACCGATTCGATCACGCCGTCCGCCAGCGGGGCGTCGCGCCCGTCGCGCAGATTCGCCGCCAGGATCGGGAACGCGGCGCGCTGTGCGACGGCGGGCAGCACCTGCGGCCCGTAGGGCAGCGCGATCGCATTGCCCAGCGTTTGCAGGCTGTAGTCCATCGCGTTCAGGATGGGATAAAACGCGGCGCACTTGGTCAGGCTGCACAGCAAAATCCGCCGGTCGGCGGCGTCGCCCGCGTCCCAAAACAGCGTCTCGCGGCCCGCGTCGCGCGCGTCCTGGCGCAGCCGCCGTGCGAAGGCGCTGAGGCGCGGCAGATTTTCGACGTGGCCGTGAATGTCGTTCGTGTGGAAGATGCTGAGCTGAAGTGCTGTCACCGTGACCGCTCCTTGTGCGCCGGAGACCATCAAAAGCGCGTGCCGCGTCATTGTAACGCGCCATGCGGGCGATCTGCTATCGGGTCATCGCGGGAACCGGATCAACGAAAACAGCCCCGGCGGTTGGATGCCGGAGCTGTTGTAGTGCGTAAATTGGCGGATCGCCGGACCGGGCCGTTAGGCCGAGGCGGGCACGTAGGTGTCCTGCTTGAAGTCGGGCATGGCGACCGGCAGCACGTCCACCAGTTCGTACTGGCGCGACCCCATGCCGATCTTCTCGGCGTGCTCGGTCTGGTAGTAGGGGTCTTTGTACTGGCCGTGAATCCACTGCCAGGGATGCCCCTCGCGGCGCACGACCTGGATCATGGTCGGCAGCGCGTCTTCAATCAGCGGCGAGTTGGCCGTCAGGTCGAGCACGGCTTGTTCCGCCGCCACGATGTCGTCCGAGCCGAATACGCCCGCGTCGCGCATGACCGGCATGCCCGTAAACCCGAAGCAGTCGCACACGGGGGTCATGTTGTTGGCGATGTTGATGAACGTCATGTTGCCCGGCTCGAACGTCGCCATGACCTGCTGCGTGGCAAAGTTGACCACTTCCAGGAATGCATGGAAGTTGCTCATCTGCGGCTCGAAGACGCCCGGCGCGACCTCGGTGCACCGCATGCACTGGTTGCACTTGTAGTCGTGCAGGTGCAGCCCGTCCGGATCATCGTGATCGTCCACGATCGCGCCGTACGGGCATGAGTCGCGGATGGCGACGCGCGTCGCTTCGTCGGGGCAGCGATCCTTGAAGAAGGAGGGGTCCTGGTGCACGACGTCGTGCATGGTCCCGCGCGTGGTGCCGGTCATGCAGCCCAGCGCCAGATTCTTGATCACGCCGCCGTAGCCCGAGATCGGGTGGCCCTTGACGTGCGCCAGATCGATCAGAAAGTCCGCCTCGACGATGGGCGTGCCGATCTCGAACGCTTCCAAGTTGCGGAACGAAAACGGCTTCGAAACGGCCATGCTGTCGTTGAACCCGGTGCTGGGATAGAGCGGACAGCCGAGTGTCTCGGTGGTGTAGCCGCGTGTGTGCGCGCCTTCCACGCACCAGGGCAGGTCGGTCACGAACGGCTTGCCGCCGCCCTCGATTACCGCCTCGACCACCCGGCGCACCAGTACGGGATGAATCACCGAATAGCCGACATTCGTGCCCAGGTGCATCTTGATCGCCACCTGACGATCCTTGACGCGCTCGCGGATATTGAGCTTTTCCAGAATCAGGTCCAGCTTGGCGGGCAGCGTTTCGTTGGCCGCTAACTGCGCCTGACGGGGCGATCCCCAGTAAACGATACTTGGCATGATGTGTGCTCTCCTCAAAAGTAATACGCGGAAAAAGCCGAACACCACTGCGTCCGGCGGGCTGCGATGAAACCGTGCGCTCCTCCTCGAGCTTGCGGTATCCGCGAGCGGGCGGAGGCCATCTGGCGGCTGCCGCCCACTAAATCATTTTAAGTCTACATCTTAGAGCGCGCTCTAAGTCAAGCGCTTTTGCTGAAATGGTGCGGTCGTTTGGCTGAACAGGGTGTCGCCCGGTGGTACGTTATCTTCCCTGAGCGATCTGCTCGATAACGCTGCCCGCCCCGGCGAAAATCGAGCCGCCGCGCTGCACCGTGGCGCGCACCAGCGCGATCACCCTGTCACGCTCGGCGCGCACCAGCGCGATCCACTCTGGCGGCGCGGACGTATCGGGATCGTGCTGCGCCCCCCAGTTTGCCAGTTCCAGCAGCACGGGGATGAGGTCCAGCCCCTTTTCCGTCAGCGTATAAATTTCCTTGCGCCGATCCGTTGGGTGGGGCGTCTTGATGAGGATGCCGTTCTGTTCCAGATGCGCCAGACGCCGGGCGAGGATGTTGGTGGCAATGCCCTCGTCGGATGCCAGAAACTCGCCGTACGTCCGCTTACCGAAGTACACGATGTCGCGCACGATGAGCAGCGACCACATATCTCCGAACGTCTCCAGAGAAAAATTGATAGGGCAGTCAGACCGTCTGGACGTGTTGTTTTTCATCATCATTGTCTGCGATCATCGCTATAGGCAAGGGGAAAATTAGAAAATATGTTCTTGACTCTTGTTCGGAATTCGTTTATGATTATGCTATGTTTGCTTGCAAAAAACAAGTGAAATCGTACTGCACTGCAAACTACTGTCGATAACCAAAGGAGACTGACATGCCATCCATCACACCGCACCTGTGGTTCGACACCCAGGCCGAAGAGGCAGCCAAGTTTTACGTCTCGATCTTCGAGAACTCGCGCATCACCGGCGTTTCACACTACACAGAGGCCGGGCCGATGCCCGCCGGAACCGTGCTGACGGTGACGTTCGAGCTGGACGGGCAGCGCTTCGTGGCCCTCAATGGTGGCCCGGAGTTCAAGTTCAACCCGTCGATCTCACTCATGGTGCACTGTGACTCGCAGAACGAGATCGATCGCTTCTGGAAAACGCTCACCGACGGCGGCAAAGAAGACATGTGCGGCTGGCTGACCGATAAGTACGGCCTGTCGTGGCAGATCGTGCCGTCCATCCTGGACGACCTGATGCTCAATTCGACGCCGGAACAGGCTAACCGGGTGATGGGGGCCATCTTCGATATGAAAAAGCTCGACATCGCACGCCTGAAGGAAGCATACGCGCAAGGGTGAGCGGCGCGCTTTCTGAGCCTTACCGTAATACAGCCGAGCCAGAGCGATCCTCTGGCTCTTTTTGTGCGGTTAGGCCGCGAGCGCTCTGCGCCGTGCTCTGTCCCAGTAGCGGTCGTGGACGTACATCACGGCGGACAGCCAGATCAGGCCCAGCGCCAGCGATCCCAGGACGTCGCTGGGGTAGTGCACGCCGAGGTAAACGCGGCTGAAAGCGACCGCCAGCACCCACAGGCCGGGCAGCAGCGCCGCTCCACGGTGATTCGCGCGCCACAGCAGCACCGCCAGCAGGCCGTAAAACGCGATCGCGGTGCTGGTGTGGCCGCTGGGGAAGCTGTAGCTGTGTTCGACCGTCAGCGGCTGGAATACATCCGGACGTGGGCGCGCAAAGACCAGCTTGAGCAGCGTATTGATGATCACGGAACCCGCCAGCGTGGCGATCATCGTCAGCGCGTCCAGCTTGTTGCGCCGCCAGCGCCACAACCATATGGCGATCCCGGCGACGGCTGTGACGACAAGAGCGCTCGCCGTAAGAGTGACGCCTTGCATGAGAGTGTCCAGCCACGGCGCGCTGAGGTGGTGGACATCACGCATCAGCGGGACATCCCACGAGAAGCCCTCCTTGAGCCAGACGTCTTCGGCCAGTTCCAAAAAGACGAACGCCGCGCCGAGCACGACGATCAGGCTGAGTATCCAGCGGTAAATCAGCGACGCGAACTGGAATAAAACGGAGTACATCCAGTTAAAACGTGACATGCGATTGTCCTGCGCTAAGGCCCGGCGACGGTTCCGCCGCCGGGTCGGGTTCCGAGAATGCTGACGCGCTCCGTGCGGGCTTACTCGACGATCACGTACAGGTCGCCCGCGACCACCTGATTGGGCACTTTGGCCCCAATCCAGACTTCGTAGACGCCTTCGGTGGCGGCATTGACCGCCAGCGCCGGATCGGGATTGGCGCGCTTTACGTCGTCGGCAAAATGCCAGCCACCTTCAGGATCGCGCACAAGTAGCACGGTGTCCACGTAGTTGACTCCGGCGAACACGACGCCTACCGTGGTGGTTGGCTGCGCGTAAAAGACCACCGCTGGTGCGGCCTGAACGTAGCCGGTGACGGGGGGATAATAATCCGTGCCCTCGATTTTCTCCAGCACGGGATCCAGTTCCAGCCCGGCCAGATCGATCGTTCCCGTCTGCACGAGGGGCAGGCTGAAGTGATACGGCTGCTGGTACAGGATGTTGATCGGCGTGAGCAGGGGGAGTTGGGACAGATCGTAAGACCCGGCGGGCAGCGCGTCGGACGCGCCGGGCGTGGGCTTGACCGGAGTAGGCGCGCTGCCGTCCGCTTCGCTCAACTGGAACGAGTCGACAATTCCGGTCAGAAGCGGGCCGTAGGTCTCCCAACTGGCGGGATCGCAGGTGCCGTTGAGCAGGATGAAGCGATCGTGCTCCGGTAGGGCGAAGCCGCCTATATAGCTCACCTGATCGCTGTCTTCTTCGAGCGAGAACCCGGCGGTCAGTCCGTTTTGGGTCCGCGCTTCGGGGAATCCCAACGTGGTCATGACCTGGGCGGGATCGGTCGTCGCGGGGAGCTGCATATCGTCCAGAGTCGCCTGATAGCCGAACTCCAGCACGCTCACGAAAATCAGATCGCCCCCCGGCGTATCCGGCGCGAGGGCCGCGGCGATCATCGGTGGCACGATCTGTTCGATCACCCCGCTGGCATCTTCGACCAGCTCCGGGTCGATTTGGACGACCATCGCCTCAAGCGCTTGTTCGTTGGCGGCTTCGCTCAAGGCGGCATCGTACTGCCAGGGTAACCAACCGTCAGGAACAGTAAACTGGTAGGCTCCGAACGTGAAGGCTGTGCCAGTCTGACGGGGTATCAAGTTCAGGGCGGTGTTGGGGGTGGCTGTGGCGGATAGGAACGATTCCAGGCCTGACGGAGTTGGCGTGGGTGTGCCCTGCTCGCCTCCTTGAGCGAGGACCGCGCCCGACGCCAGTACGATCCACAACGCAGCGACTGCGACAGCGATGTGCAGCATACGTTTCATGTGTACTTCTCCCCACTGTGAATACAACGCGCAATCGCATCATATCACAGGATGCCCCGCCTGTTTCATGTGATGTCGCGTCGTGCGGCTTCCGGCGCGCGGAGAGGATCAAAAACGCCCGGCCATCCCACAGCGCCGGGCGTTGGTGCATCAGGGCGGAGTGGTTCAGCTTTCGGCGGGCGCGTAGCAGCGCACGTCGAACAGCGCGGCGGGCGCGCGCCCGTGCGTTTCGAGCAGATCGAACTGCACGCAGTCGGTCACGACCGGCGGATCGAACGTCAGGACGTTGCGCGTCTGGTGATTGTCGCTGCATTCCGCCAGGACGCGCCCGGCGGCATCGCGTACGCGGTAGCGCCGGATGCAGAACGGCATTTCCGATTCGGGATGGCCCATCAACGTCGATTCCATCGGGTGATCGAAATCGGTGTCGAACGTTAGCTCGATGCGCTGGATCGTCTGTGGCTGCTCCCATTCGAGCGTGATCCCCGGCTGCAAATCGTCGGGGCTGGCGACCCAGGCGTTCGGGCCGGTCGTGGGGCGCAGCCAGCCGTTCGTCACGTTGGATGGGCCGAACCCGACCAGCGGCGGCTCGACGCGCACCGCGAGGTTTTGCCCATTCGGGCGGCGCAGCGGGACCCAGAACTCAAACGCTTCGACGCCGATGTCCTGCGTAGGCGTCTGCGCGCCGTAGTTCGACACCGCTGGATTCTGCGTGTTGCTGACCGAAAGGATCCCTGTGACCCGCTGTTCGCTGGTGTGGACCGCGACCGCCGGGTTTTTCATCAAGCACACGAACACATAGCGCGCCTCGTCAAACGCGGCGTCGAACTGCAGCGTGACGTCCTGATTCTGGCCTGCTTCCAGCGCGACGGTTTTGCGCCCCAGGATCACGTCGGGTGTGTAGTTGTCCGGACGGTCGCTTGTGCGCAGTTCGACGTTCAGGGTGGTTGCTTCGCGGACATCGAGCGTGAACGTCACATGCGGCATCTTGCCCGGCGTGACCGGAAGCATCTGCGCCCAGGACTGATCGAGAGACACCAGTGGGCCGCCGTCGGGCAAAACGCCGAGCTTGAATGTGCTCGATGCGATCGCAGTGGCGCGGCGCGAGAGGTCGTCGGGGTCGTCCAACCGCACGCGCGGAATGAACTGGCCCGCGCGCAGCAAATCGCGCTGAAGCTGTTGAATGTGCGGCGCGCGCGAGAGGTCGGCGGGCAGCAGATTTTCGCGGATGCACATTGCCGCCGCCATGCCGACTGCCTGCGCGGCAGAAGACAGGGTCGCCTGGACGCGCGTCGAGCTGAACGCGACGTGCGTCGCGCTGAAGATACGTCCCGCCAGGAACAGGTTGCGGACGTTACGGCTGTAGAAGCTGCGGTAGGGGATCTGGTACACGCCGCGCGAGTGCCACTGGTTGCAGCCCGGTTTTTCGCTGTAAACACCGTCAGCGGGATGCAGGTCGAGCGCCCAGCCGCCCAGCGATACCGCGTCGGGGTGCGAGCGCTGCTCGATGAGATCCTGCTGGCGCAGCATATAATCGCCCTCGAAGCGCCTGCTTTCGCGCTTGCCGGGGATGTAGCCAACCCATTCGAGCGTGAGCGTCTCCGCTTCGGGGAACTGGCCCGAATTTTTGATGTGATCCCACACGCCGTAGACGATCTTCCACAGCTCCCACTTGATGCGCTCCGAATCGTGCACGGTGTCCAGCCGCCCACCGTACTCGATCCACCACAGGCGGCAGCCGTAGTCCCGCGCGTTGAAGCTGTGGAAGCGCGGGATCTTGGTGATGTCGTCCAGGGCGTAATGGGGCGGGACGAAGCGCACCGGCTTGCCCACGTCTTTGCTGTAGAAGTAGATGGTGTGCCCCAGCAGCTCGCCATATTCGTGGCTGGGGGCCAGCTTTTCCTCGAACTCGTCCGTGCTTTCTGCGCCCATCCGGAAGGCGGCGCCGCTCATGAAGCCCAGCACGCCGTCGCCGGAGGCGTCGCAGAACAGAGGCGCGGTGACCTCGTACATGGTCGAGTTCTGGCTGCAAAACGCGCGGATCGAGCGAATCATGTCCGGCGCGGATTTTTCGGCGTCAAACACCATCGTATTGAGCAGCAGCGTGATGTTCGGCTCGTCGAGCACTTTTTCGAGCATGATGGTGTCGAAGATGAGGGGATTGCCCTCCGGGTTGCGGTACATGTTTTCGACGAGGATCTCGTCAATGACCCCGCCTTCGCGCGCCCAGCGGTTGTTGTTGCCCATGTGCGAGGTTGCGCCCAGAATCCACAGGCGGACTTCGCTCGATGCGTTGCCACCCAGCACGGGGCGGTCCTGGATCAGCGTGACGCGGATTCCGGCGCGGGCGGCGGTGATGGCGCAGCACGAGCCTGCCATGCCGCCACCGACGATCGCCAGATCGCAGTCGATGTGCCGGGTAAACAAAGGACGCTGTTCGGCGGGCGGTTCGATACGCATGGTTAACCTCAGTATTCAGGTCAGGCGGATGTTTGGTTAAGGGGCGATCCGTGAATCGCCCCTTTTACTGCCGGGATCTATTAGGGGCGGAGGTCAGCCTTCGCCCCTGGTGTGTGCCTGGGCGATCAGTCGATCAGATCGCTGATTTCGTCGTGCGCTTCGTTCATGGCGTCTTCAGCGCTGGCGGAGCCGGTCAGGACGGCCTGAACCTGCTCGTTCATCGCCGTTTCCATCGCAGCCGCTTCGGTGTAGGGCCAGAACGGGTTGGTGCGCGCCGTGGCCGTGATACCGCTGCTCCACTGGGCGACGTACTCATCGCTCTGGACGGTGTCGCTCGCCAGGGCGCTTTCGGTCGTGGGCGGCAGGGCCAGCTGCGAGAAGTAGTTCAGCACCGTGTCTTCGTCGGAGGTGAGATACTTGGCGAACGCGGCGGCATCGTCGCCGTTTTCGTCATCGATCACGACCAGGATATGGCCCCACAGCAGCGCCTGGGGCGCATCGCCTTCGTTGAGGACCGGGCGCGGGACGGGCACGACGTTTTCAGCAATGCCGCTGTCCGGGGCGGTTCCGGCGGCCAGCGCGCGCGCAACGATCGCGTCTTCGTAGAACCCAACGCGACCTTCGGCAAAGAGCTGGCGCGCGTCGAAGCGGTCCATGTCCGCCGCGATCAGGCCGCGGTCGAGCAGGCTGGCGTACCATTCTACCGCGGCGATGGTGCCTTCGTCATTCAGCACCACGCTGCCTTCGTCATCGATCACCGTGCCGCCGAAGGTCCAGATCCAGGGGATGATGTCCTTCAACTGGGCGGTGTCGGTCATGGCGGCGTAGGGGATCACGTCCGGGTCGTAGGCCTTCAGCGCTTCGAGAGCCGCTTCAAATTCTTCGATGGTGGTCGGGATTTCGGTCACACCGGCTTCTTCGAGCAGGCCCATGTTGGCGACCATGCCGATCGAGGCGGTGGTCCAGGGCAGGCCGTACTGCACGCCGTTGACCTGACCGCTGCTGAGGGCCGCATCGGTGTAATCGACCTCAGACGCGACGGGGCCGAGATCCTTCAGCACGCCCATCGCGGCCATCGGGGCCAGCCACGCGATGTCGAGCTGCACGAGGCCGGTGATGTTGCTGCCGCGCGCCTGCAGCAGGACCTGATTCAGGTACTCGTTGTAGGGGAACGCGACCGGCTCAATCTCCGCGCCGGTGTCCGCGCTGTAGGCATCCACCGCGCCCATGATCACGTCACGGGTGGAGCCTTCTTGCAGCGACCAGCCGGTGAAGGTGAACTTTCCCCCGTCCCCTTGTGCGAGGACCGGAGCAAGCCCGAAGGCCAACACGACGATCAAGATGACCAGACTGCTAAGTGATTTGCGAGACATCCTGTATCCTCCATAAGACGAAAAATACTTTGCGGGTGGAGAACTCCACCGTTGTGCACACAATTACCCTTTGACGGCCCCGGCTGCCAGCCCGCCCGCGATGTAACGCTGCATGAACAGGAATGCGATGATGATCGGCAGCGATACGATGAACGAGGAGGCCATCAGCTCGGGCCACGACGTTTGAAACTCTCCGATATAGTGCAGCACCAGGCCCGGCGGCAGAGTCATTTTCTTCGGCCCGGCCAGTGTCAGCGCATAGATGAAGTCATTCCAGCCGCGAATGAAGGCGAACAGCCCGGTCGATACGAGCGCCGGAGCCGAGATCGGCAGCATGATGCGGTGAATGATTTGAAGCTGGTTCGCGCCGTCTACCCTGGCCGCTTCGATCAGATCGTTCGGGATGGTGTCGAAGTAGCTTTTCAGCATCCAGATGCACAGCGGCAGCGTGAACGTGGTGAACGCCAAGATCATCGACCAGTAGCTGTTCAGCAGGCCCAGTTCGTCGAACATCAGGTAGAGCGCGATCAGCAGCAGCGCCTGGGGGAACATCTGCGCCGATAGGATCAGGAACATCAGCGCGCGCCGCCCCGCATAGCGGAACTTGGAGAACGAATAGGCCGCGTAGGAGGAGATAAAGATGCTGCCCACGGCGGTCGAAAGCGACACGATCAGGCTGTTGCGGAAGTAGCGCAGCAGCTCGGGGTTATCGAAGAAGCCTTTGTAGTGTTCGAGCGTGATGTGCGCCGGGAAGAAACGCGGCGGGAACTGGAACACGCTGTCGGTCGGCGTCAGCGACGTCACCAGCATCCAGTAGATCGGGAAGAACCCGAACAGGGCGACGACGGCAAAACTGCCGTAGAGCAGCAGGCGGTCGGCCCATTTTTGCTGCTGGGAGCTGGCCATTTGTGATGATGTTTCGGCGGCTTTTGATGCAAGCATGATCGTTCCTCCGGCGTCAGTCGTTATCGGTTCCGAATTTCAGGTAAATGGCGACGACGACTGACAGCAGGATCATCCACAGGATGCCGATGGCGCCCGCTTCTCCCAGGTCGAACTTCTGGAAGGCGGCTTTATAGACGGCGACGGAAAAGGTGGTCGTGGCTTTGGCCGGTCCGCCGGTGGTCATGACGTAGATCGTCTCGAAGTGCTGGAAGTTCCAGATGATGCTCAGCAGCAGCACCGTGCCGATGATGCCGCGCAGCTGCGGCAGGGTGACGTGCCGGAAGGTGCGCATACGTCCCGCGCCGTCGATGGCCGCCGCTTCGTGCAGCTCCTTGGGGATGGTCTGTAGCCCCGCCAGCAGCATCACCATGATCCACGGGAAGGTGTTCCACGTTTTGGCGATGATGACGGCGATCATGGCCCGCTGAGGATGGCCCAGCCAGTTGATGTTTTCCTGAATAAGCCCCGTCACTCGCAGCAGCCCGTTCAGCACGCCGTAGTTGGCGTTGAAGATCCACATCCACAGGAACGACACGACGACGGTCGGCAGCAGCCACGGCAGCAGGAACAGGCTGCGTAGCAGCGCCTGCCCGCGAATGGAACTGTTCATGATCAGCGCGATGGCGAAGCCGACGACGAACGGCAGGATGGTGGCGTAAATAGTGAACGTCAGGGTGGTCCGCAGCAGCGGCGTGAAGTCGTCTTGCAGAATCGCCTGGATGTTATCCAGGCCGACGAACTCCTGGCCCGGATAGAGCAGGCTTTTGTCCAGCAAGCCCTGGTACATCGAACTTAGCAGCGGGTAGATGGTGATCGCCGCGAACAGCGCCAGCGCCGGCAGCGCCAGCAGGATGCCGAACTGGGTATCGGAAATCCTGAAGTGTGGAGTGCGTGCAGTGTTCATATCACTGGACCGGATGAAACAATCGTGAAATATGCATCGTTCAAAAATCCATTTGCCTGGAGCTACGTAGACTCTCGGATCACAAGGGAAGTAGGAACGCGAATGAGCCAGGGATAGTCGTCAGGATCGTCGAACAGCATGCACAGCCGCCGCGCGGTGATGACGCCCATCATGGTCATATCGAAATGAACGGAGGTGAGGGAAGGGCTGGCGAAGCCCGCCAGCTCGTAATCCCCGAAGCCGCTGACGGCGATATCATCCGGGATGCGCAGACCGCGCTCGCGGATGGCGCGCAGCCCGCCGAAGGCGATCACGTCGTCCGCGAAGACGATCGCGTCCAGATCGGGGCACTGCTCAAGAAGCTGATCGGTGCGCTGGTATCCCGATTCGGCGGAAAATTCGCTGGTGGTGAGCCGCTGCGGATCGAAGGGCAGATCGTGGGTGCACAGCGACAGCCGGTACGCCTCGTACTTTTCGGCGCTGGTGGTCGTGGTATTGGGCCCATTGATGAAGCCGATCGCCCGGCGTCCGCGCTCGATGAGATGCTGCATCACCTGCTGGATGCCCTGCCCGACGTCGGCCATGACGCAGTTCACTTCGATCGGGCGCAGGTGCGCGCCAGCGATCACAAAGGGGATGCTCAGGCTTTGCAGCTCTTTGACGAACGCCGCATCGCGCACGCCGCCCAGCAGCACCAGCCCTGAAACCCCGATGTCGCGCGCGTGCTGTTTGGCTTCTTCGATCGAGACGGACGACTTTTGCAGCCGTGCGGCGATCCCCTGCTGTTCCAGCGCGGAATGCACCCCGACCCATACGCGGCGCTCGAATTCTCCGGCGGCCTGCTGGTGAGGCAGCGCGTCATCGCTCGTCTGCTCGCGGGTGAGGACCAGGACCGAGCGCGACACCTGCGGCGCGCTGCGGCGGTGATCGGTGGAATAGCCTAACTCCTGGGCGGCGCGCATCACGGCCAGACGCGCGTCGTCGCTGACGCGCGGGCTGCCGTTCAGCACGCGGGAGACGGTGGCTATCGAAACATGGGCGCGTTGGGCAATTTCTCGTACTGTGGGCATCGCAAATTTTCTTTGAAAGAACGGTGGCGCAAAAGGTCGATCATCATTTCAGTGTTCCAGAAACAGTGTAACAAATGAATGGTAACAAAGTCAATATACTGTGAAAATATGTAACAAGTTACATAGGCGAGGCCGGGATCGGGTGGGTCCCGAACTTACCCTCCGGGAATTTAGAATTTGTTGAGTTTTCTTTACACCTCTTTCATTGAAATACAGAGCGATTACATTTACTTTTTGGGTGTAACACTGTGAATCCCTCCTGGGCGGGGAAGGTAAAACGAAATATATGACTGCGATCGTAGTGATCGATGACGATCCTCTTGGACGCGAGCGGGTGGTCACCACGCTGCGCTACCAGGGCTATCAGGCGGCGAGCGCGTGTGATGGCACGGGCGGCATTCAGCTCGTCCGCGATCTGACGCCCGACCTCGTATTGTGTGACATCAACATGCCGGATATGGACGGTTATTCGGTGCTGAAACAGCTTCGTTCCAACGCCTGCACCGCCGATATCCCGCTGGTGTTTCTGACCGGGTGCGCCGATCGTGACGATATGCGGCGCGGCATGGAGCTGGGCGCAGACGACTATCTGACCAAGCCCTTCACGAACAACGAGCTGGTCGCGTCCGTACAGACTCAGCTTGAGAAGCGCCGCGCTATCACGGAAAAATACGAGTCCACGATCAAGCTGCTGCGGAAAAACATCATTTACGCTCTGCCGCACGAACTGCGCACACCGATCACCGGCTGTCTGGGCTATGCGGAGCTGCTGCGCGAAGACGCCGAGACGTGCACGCCGGACGACGTGCGCTTGATGGCATCCCACATCGTCACGAACACCTTGCGGCTGCATCACGTCCTGGAAAACTTCCTGGTCTACGCGCAGATCGAAGTGTTGGCGGCGGATGCAGCGCAGTTGGCGCATCTGCGCAACCACATTACGGGACACATCGGGCAGGTAGTGGAGGCGCGCGCCTGGGAGATTGCCGACAAGCACCGGCGGCGCGCGGATCTGGCGATCAATGTACAGGATTTTGCCGCGCAAATTGCGGAACAAGACTTAAGCAAGATCATCACAGAACTGGTTGATAACGCCTTTAAGTTTTCGCGGCCCAACATGCCGGTATCCGTCCGGGTCTGGCACGATCACAAAAGCTTCCATATTGAAGTGGCCGACCAGGGGCGCGGCATGTCGCCCGAACAGATTACCTCGGTCGGTGCGTATATGCAGTTCGACCGCGTGCTGTTCGAGCAGCAGGGCTTGGGGCTGGGGCTGATCATCGCCAAGCGGCTCGTGGAGATCCACGGAGGGCATTTCGCCATCCAGAGCGACCCCGAAAAGGGGACCCGCGTGCGCCTCAGCTTCGAGTTGTACCACTAACGACGGGCAGGGTCGCCCCCTCGTCGCTGAAAACGATGCCGGGCGGACTGTGTAAAGGTCCGCCCGGCATCGTCTCACCGCGTACTCCTCTGGCCCAGGGGCCAGTTTCAAGACTGGCTGCTACGCGCGGGGTTGTTCCTCGCTTGCGCGCTCAACACACGTGACCACAGCGGTCGCCGGGGCCATGCGCGGCACCGTCGCGCGGATCTGGACGCGGCCCGGGTCCTGGCGCGCGCGCAGATAGAGCGCGATCTGGCCCCCGGCCAGCGCCAGCGGATTGTCCCCGATCAGGTCGGCGGGGCCTTCGACCTCGACCGTGACCACCGCGTTCGCAAACGGGAGGGTGTTCCCGAATCGGTCCACCAGCTTGAGCACGAGGCGCGTCATGTCGGCGCCATCCGCGACCAGCTCGCTGTCGTCAGGCGTCAGAGTCAGCGCCGCCGGGAGGCCGTCCGCCGCGATGATCTGTTCCGCGACGGGGCTGCCGTTCAGGTAGCCGACTACCCGCAGGTCAGACAGGGCGCGTCCCCAGGTGAGGTGCCCGTTGCCCATCGAGACCTGGAAGGGCGCGTGCGGCAGATGCGGGAAACACGCCCGGTCGGGCTGGAAGCGTCCCAGGCATTCGTCCCCGATGAACACGTCGATCTCGTCGCAGTTGCTCAGCACCACGAGCGTCTTGATCCCACCTGTGTCGCGGTCGCCCATCGACCAGCCGGTCGCCGCCTGGAGCACCACGCGCCGCGCCGGATCGCCCTGGCTGGCGTAAAAATAGGCCGCGTACTTGGGCAGGCGGAAAATGTCCATCACGCCGTGATAACAAATGTGGTCGCCCGACCCGAATTCCTGGTGCGTGTTGTAGTCGAAGGCGCACCACCCGATCGCCCCCGCGACGCGCTCCATGCCCATCTGTTTATCCTGCACGCGCGCGTGCCGCAGGGCGTGTTCCTCGCGGCGCTCCTCCTGGTCCCACGTTTTGGTGGGGTACATGTGCCCGTTGAACTCCGTGACGAGGTGCGGTGTGTGGATCGGCTCGATCACCGAGTTGGAGAAGTCGTTGTAGGTAAAGACGTCTTCGAGGAACTGGCTGTCGATGAAGTTGCGAATGCCGCCCGTCTGCCGGGTGGGATCGAGCTTGTGGGCCAGCGCATTGGTCGCGGTATAGAACGCCTCGTTGTCGCGCGATTCGTTGACGCGCACGCCCCACAGGATGATCGAGGGGTGGTTGTGGTCGCGCTCGATCATGGCGCGCACGTCGCGCAGGGTGATGCCCTGCCAGTCGCTGTCCCCGATGTGCTGCCAGCCGGGGATCTCCTCCACGACCAGCAGCCCGATCTCGTCGCAGCGGTCCAGAAAGTGCGGCGACTGCGGGTAGTGCGAGGTGCGCACGACGTTGCACGACAGCTCGTACTTGACGATCTCGGCGTCCTTGCGCTGCAGGCGGGCGGGCGCGGCGGCCCCGATGTACGGGTAGGTCTGGTGGCGGTTCAGCCCGATGAGCTTGATCCGCTCGCCGTTGAGGTAGAACCCGCCGTCTTTGCGGAACTCCGCCTCGCGGAAGCCGAACCGCGCCGTCTGACGATCCAGTGCGGTGTCGCCGCTGGCGAGGCTGACCTCGACGGTGTACAGCGCGGGATCGTCCAGCGACCACAACAAGACGTCTGGCAGGTCGCGGAGTTCCAGGCTCACCCCGGTCACGGTTCCCGGCGCTGCCGTCACGGGGGCCGCGCTGCCGGTCGCCAGGATCGCGCCGTCCGCGTCCTTGAGCGCGGCGCTGATCACCGCCGGAACAGGGCGATCCCCGGCATTGCGCAGCGTGACATCGACGGCCACGGTTGGGGAGCCGGTCAGGACGTTCTGCGGGCGGGCGAACACGTTGGTGATGTGGCATGGCTCGACGTAGCGCAGGTGCACGTCGCGGTACACGCCGCCAAACGTGAGGTAGTCCACCACGTAACCGTAGGGCGGGATGTCTTTGCGCTCGGTTGCGTCGAGATAGACCGTCAGCAGGTTTTCGCCGGTTTCGTGCAAGTAGGGCGTAAGGTCGAACGAGAAGGGGGTATAACCGCCCTCGTATTCGCCCAGCCGCACCCCGTTCAGCCAGACCTCGCTGGCGATCATCGCGCCGTCGAAGTCGATGAAGACGCGCCGCCCGGCACGTGGCTCGGGCAGCGTGAAGCGCTTGCGATAGGTGGAAATAAACTGGTAGTCGGCGTTGTCGAAGTAGTGATACGGCAGCAGCTTATTGGTGTGGGGCAGAATGACGGCCTCAAACCGGGCATCCGGCGTGTCGATGCTCAGGCGCTCCGGGGCAAACAGCCAGCGATCGTTGAACAGGTATGTTGTGCGCAACTGCGTGTTCCTCGTCTATTAAGAGTGGGATCGGGCGCGTCTATTTCCCCGAGCCCAGCGTCAGGCCCTGAATAAAGTAGCGCTGAAGGAAAACGAACACCAGTATCGTTGGTAACGTTGCCAGCAGCGCACCTGCCGTGATCAGCGGCCAGTCGGTGACGTATTGCCCTTGCAGCGTCGCCAGCCCTGCTGTGACCGGACGCAGCGAATCGGATTGCAGCAGGATCAGCGCCCACAGGAAGTCGTTGAAGATCCAGGTGAACTCCAGGGTCGAGAGTGCCGCCAGCGACGGCAGGCTGAGCGGCAGCATGATCTGCCAGTAGATGCGGAACTCGCTGCACCCGTCCACGCGGGCGGCGTCGAGGATCTCGCCGGGCACGGTGCGCATGAAGTTGCGCAGCACGAAGGTACAGAAGCCCAACTGAAACGCGGTGTGAATCAAGATCAGCGCGCCGTAGGTGTCATAGAGGCCGAGCTTATTGGTGAGGCGGAACACGGGCAGCAGCAGGATCTGGAAGGGCAGCATGGTCCCGCCGACGTAGATGAAGTAGATCAGCAGGTTGCCCTTGAACTTGAAGCGGGCCAGCGCATAGGCGCTGAGCGACGACAGGAAGATCATGCCCAGCAGCGACGGGATGGTGATGATGAAGCTGTTGAGCAGATAGACCCGGATGCGTGCGGTGACCCAGGCTTCTGAAAACTTTTCGAGACTGAAATGCTGCGGAATGCTCCAAAAGCCGTGCACGGTGATGTCATCCATCGTGCGGAAAGAGGTCAGCACGGCGGCGAAGATTGGCAGCAGCCAAGTGAGTGTAAACAGGATCAGCAAAACGTGCTTGGCGACGTTTTCGTTCCGCCGTCGTTTTTTCTCACTGGTTTGCTGGCTGGCGCGTGGTTCTGCTTGCGTGAGTGCGGCCATCTCTGCTCTCCCTAGTATTCCAGCTCGTCTTTCAGGCTCACCCACAGGTAGAGGCCCACGAAGACGAGACTGATGCTAAACAGCACGACCGCTATCGCGCCGCCGAAGCCCATGCGGTAATTGTTGAACGCTTCGATATACATGTAATTCGCCAGCACCTGCGTGGCCTGATGGCCGCGTGTCATGACCTGCACGAGGTCGAAGGACCGCAGGGAATCGATCACCGAAATAATGAACACGATCGTCGTCACGGGGGCCAGCAACGGGAAGATCACGTGGCGGAACAACTGCCAGCGGTTCGCGCCGTCTACCAGACCCGCGTCGAGCAGCGCCGGATCGAGGTTCTTTAGCCCGGCGAGGTAGAGCACCATCACATATCCGGCCTGCCGCCACGTTGCCGCGGCGATGATGCAGTATATTGCCAGATTGCGGTCGGCCAGCCAGCCGGGGGGATTGTCGGTGATGCCGATGCCCGTCAGCATCGAGTTGATCAGGCCGTTGGCGGGGTGGTACACCCAGATCCACACCAGCGCGATTACTGGCCACGACAGCACCAGCGGCGAATAGAAACTGACCTTGTACCAGTTGCCGCCGCGCATGTCGGTGTTGAAAATCATGGCGAGGCCGAGGCCCAGCGTGGTCGGAACCGTGATGAAGATCGCCAGCCAGCGCACGTTGTTGGACAGCGATTCCGTGAACGCGCTCTGCTTGAACAGCGTCTCGTAGTTCCTCAACCCCACATATACGGGCGTGGTCACGCCGTCCCAGTTGGTCAGGCTCAAATAAAACGTGTAGATCGTGGGGGCCAGCACCCAGACGATGTACAGCGCCAGCGGTCCGGCCAGGAACAGGTACGGCACGGCCTTTTGGGGAACCGACGGCCTGCGCGATGACAGGCGTTGGCCCACGCGCTGCCACAGGAGATTGGCCTGCGGAATGGCGAGAATCGCCTGCGCCGCGAGGCCGATCAGGGCGACGAACGCCACCTTGAAGCCAATGCCCACATTAGCCCGCATATAGTCAGCCACTTCGCCGCTGCGGATGAAATAGAGGTCGGCATAGTAGTACAGGCCGAGCGCGCTGCACAGCAAGATCAGGAGCGACGCGCGCGGCCCTTCACGCCCGCTGAGCAAATTCCACATCGCAATGCCGCCCGCCGCCAGCGCCGCGATGGGGATCATCACAAGCTGGATCGTCCCGAAGTTTTTCAGGCTGCCCGCGACGAGCACATCCGACATCAGCCGCGCGCCGTTGTACTTGGCTTCGGTCCACATCCACGGCAGGAAGATGAACGCGATCAGCACGATGACTGCGAAAATCAGGGCCAGGAAGCTGGCGCTGGTGAAGTCGAGCGGCTCCTGCTGCCGGAGAGACCTATCTGCTGTTTTTACCGCCATTGTCGTCACGTCCTCGAATGTGTCTCGCCGCTGGTTGGAGTCCGGCACAGGCGCGGAAAAACATACAACCTGCTGTCTGTGCCGGGTTGGAAAAGTAGGCTGGGGTAGAAGGTGCCATCGGATCGCTGGAAACGAACAGGGCGGGCAGTTCGCCCGCCCTGTTTTAGGACCAGTCAAGAACGACTTTACTCTTCGACGCCTTCTTCAAGAATACGCAGACGTTCGGCTTCCAGGTCGGCCAGCACCTCATCGACGCTGGACGGATCGCTCCAGAAGCGCGAGAAGCCTTCCATGCCGACTTCCGCCATCGGCGGGGTGGTGTCGCGGTCGTAGAACTGCGCGACGTAGTCTGCTGCCTGGACCAGCTGGACGCCCTTCTGGACGCGAGCCGGAGCCGCGGAGACATCGACATCGGTGCGGGTGGGCAGGCGGCCCAGCTCGTCGAAGACCAGTTGTTGGACTTCCTGCGAGGCGAGGTAGGCCAGGAACTGCTTGCCGCCGTCCAGGTTGCGGGCGTTCGCCGCGATGAAGTAACCATCCGTGGGGGCATCTTCACCGACGGGGATTTCCGGATCGATGATCGGGAAGCGGAAGAAGTCGAGGTCGTCTTCTAGCTCGTCAGGATACGAGTCGTAGATGAAGCCGCCCATGAGGTACATCGCGGCTTCTTCCTGCACCATGAAGTCCACGGCTTCCTGCCATGCGTATGCTGCCGGATCTTCGATGAAGCAGTTGTGCTCGAAAAGCTGGTTCCAATAGGTGAAGACGTTCTTCACGCGCTCGTCGGTGTAGGACTCGTTCAGCAGCATCAGGTTGATGTGGAACTCCGGCCCGTTGACGCGCATGTCGAGGTAGTCGAACCACGCGGCGGCGGTCCAGGGGTAGCGCGTGCCGATCGTGATCGGGGCGATGCCCGCTGCGTTCAGCGTATCGCATGCGCCCAGGAATTCGTCCCAGGTCTCGGGCACTTTATCGACACCGGCCTTCTCGAACAGCGAGGGACGATAGTACACCGCCCACCAGTAGTACGAGGTCGGCACGAAGTACTGCTTGTCATCCACGGTGGCGAGCGCCTGGAAGCCGGGGGCGAACGAGGTATCGAAGCCGTTTTCCGCCCACATGTCGGAAACGTCCGCGATCAGGCCGCGATCGATGAAGAAGCGCGCGCGGTTGCCCGCGAACCACGTCAGCACATCGGGGGCCGGTTCGGCGGTCAGGTAGGCGCGCAGCGCCTGCTTGAAGTCTTCATGCGCGATGATCGAGTGCTCCACCGGCATGAGCGGGTTGGCGTCGTTCCACATCTGGACGACCATTTCGTCCACGCGGCGGGGTTCGGGGTCGCCATTGTACGAATTGTAAGTGATGTAATCGGGACCCTGCGCGGTGACGGCTGGTTTAACCGTGGGGACTAACGCAGCAGCCATGAGGAACACAATCAGAACGAAGGTAAGCTTGGACTTGGTCATAGAATTTCTCCTCAAAAGAATAAATGGGCACAAAAGACGTCGCGGTGAGAGAAGTGCACAGATGGCACGAGCGCGAGTGTATGATGTAATTTTTTACCGTGAACGTTCACGTTATTAAAGCCGCAATGAGGCCGCGAACGATCACATTTGTAATCAGTATAGGCTGTTCCTGTTCTTTCTGTCAATAGAAAGCCATTATGCGCCCGCCTTGACCCCTTGAAACTCCTGACATAGAATGAGAATGTTCCGAGAACGTTCACGAGAATTGAGCATCCGGTGACCAAGCGAGTAACTATCAAGGATGTGGCCGAACACGCCGGGACATCCTACCAGACCGTTTCACGCGTGCTGAACAACAAGGCGGACGTCGCGGCAGAAACGCGCGCGCGGGTGCTGGCATCGATCAAGGCGCTGAACTACCGGCCCAGCATGGCGGCGCGCCTGCTGGGGCAGGACCAGGACCGCACCTTCACCATCGCCAACATCATCCCCTACTACGACGTGGATTTCGTCTTTGGGAACGATCACCTGATGCAGACGCTGCACGGCATCGATCTCGAAGCGACGCTGCGCGGCTACAGCCTGCTGCTGTCCACGGCGCACTCGGCG
This sequence comes from Aggregatilinea sp., assembly GCF_036822615.1. Classification (NCBI taxonomy): domain Bacteria; kingdom Bacillati; phylum Chloroflexota; class Anaerolineae; order Aggregatilineales; family Aggregatilineaceae; genus Aggregatilinea; species Aggregatilinea sp. The sequence continues at coordinate 66,692 of NZ_DAISHJ010000018.1, forward strand.
GGCGATCCGGCTTCGTCCTACGCGCGCCTGCTCGAACGGCAGATGGTGGACGGCATTATCTTCGAGAGCGGCCTGGGGGAAGACGGCGCGGAAGAACTGGTCGAACGCGGCTATAAGGTCGTGATCTCCGGCTACACGACCGGCACCATTCCGTGCGTGCGGTCCGACGACGAAAGCGGGACCTACGTGCTGACGCAGCATCTACTGGCGCTGGGCCACCGGCACATCGGGGTGATCATGGGGCCGGAGAGCGCCATGCCGGTGCACGCGCGCTGGCGGGGCTATGAGCGGGCCATGCGTGACGCGGCGCTCGATCCGCGGCACACGCCGCGCGCCCAGGGCCATTACACGTTCGAGGGCGGATATGACGCGGCGGCCCAGTTGATGCGGTCGCACAGCTATTCGCTGACGGCGCTGCTGGCCTTCAACGACGCGATGGCGATCGGTGCGATGCGCTGGCTTCAGGAGCACGGGTACGCGGTCCCCGGAGATATGTCGGTGGCGGGCTTCGATGACATCCCTATCGCGCAGTACCAGACGCCGTCACTGACGACGATCCGCTTACAGTCGGTTGAGGCAGGGCGGCGGCTGGCCCAAACGCTGTTCGATATCCTCGACGGGCGTCCCCTGAGCACGACGCGCGCCGTGATCCCCACCGAACTCAAGGTGCGCGGCTCCACGTCCGTGCCGCGCCGCATCGAGTGACGCACGGGCATAGAGGCGCGATCGGCTCAGCCTGGGGACGTGCCCAGGCGTTGAACTGCCGTGACGATCTCCGGCGGGGTCTTGTGCCGGGCGAGCGGATTGGGCCAGAACACGGTCGCGTCCGGCTGGCGCAGTACGATGCCGCTTAAGTGCCGGTACTGCTTCAGGAATCCGGCGGCGCTCTCGAACCCGCGCCGCGTGAAAAACGTCTCGGTTTTGCTCTCCGCCAGTTGGCGCAGTGTGGCCGCCGCGTGATCCACATCCGCTTCGGAGATCGCACGATCCGCCACCAGCCACAGCAGGTTGACGATGTTTGGCGGCATCTGCCCCGCTTTATCGCACAGCACGGCGATCAGCTTGTTGGCGCGCGCTTCGGCATCCTCTGCGTTGAGTTCGACACTGCGAATCCGCCGCACCTCGACGTTAAACGGGGTGTGAGTTTTGAACGTGACGGTGAAATCCGGCCCGCGCTGTTTCAAGGCGGCGTACTTTTCGTATTCCAACGCGAACCGGCTTTCGCGCAGCAGCAGCGACGCGGTTTCGAGTTCGGCGCGCAGATCTTTGACGCCGCTTTCACCCTGGGCATTTTTGAGCTTGGCGCGGATCTTGGTGCGGTAATCGGCGGCGAAGGCCCTGTAACGGCGCGACTCCCGAACCCATTCCACGAATTCGGGATAAAACGCGGGCTGCGTACCGCCAAAAATGGAATCGAGCAGATCGTCGAGAGCGGCCATGAATGCGCTGGAGTGTGATGGGCGAGCCGTACGGCTCCGAGTCCGGCAAAAGGCGGCATGGCGCAAACCAATACCAGACAGATCATAACGATTCTGCCGCTCAAGCCCCATCGTTTTGCGCGCGCCCGCAGAGGAGCAGGCGCATGTCCGGCGGAGGTCGGTCTATTCGCTGACCGAGTCGCGGTAGAGGCTGACGTCGAAGCGAAGCTGGCTCGCGCCCTCGCCGCGTCCCACGGCCTTACTGCGTCCCGCCCACAGGATTCGCTGCCCGTCCAGCCAGCGCGCGAACTGGAACGATCGCCGCACGACCGCGCCCTCACGCGGGACTTCCTCTTCGTGCAGGCGCAGCGGCGGCTCGTCCTCGACCGGGCGCGACAGATCCGTGCGCATCAGGATGCCGTTCGGATGCACTTCCTCGGTCGTGCCGTCTGCGTAGACGCGCAGGATCGCGCGCCGTTCCAGCGCCACGATGAACTCGTTCGCCGGTTGGTTGGGCGCGGCGGGCACGGGCACGAAGGGCAGCCACTGCTGCGGTACGGGCGTCGCCAGCCGGTAGATCAGGTCGGCGCTGATCTGATCGCCCGTCACGCGCTGGTACACGCTGGGGATGTACGGCTCCATACGCCGGTCGCGCGATTCGCCGGACGCGCCCTGTACCTTGCGCTCGACGGCCCATGCCATGTTCGCCATCTCGTCGCGGAACAGCGACACTTCCTCCAGCGGATCGCCTTCCAGGCGCGAGGGCAGAGACGGCGGCAGGAAAAACAGATCCGCCAGCCCGCCCGGCGTGTTGGTCAGCGAGAATATCGTCCAGCGCGTGCCGTCCAGGTTGCGCGCCGGGCCGACGTTGGAGGTCACACCGAAGGTGTCGCGCACCGTCAGGCGGCTGACGCGAAACAGCGAGCCGACCTTCAGCTCGACGGGGATCACGAACCAGTCGTTGCCGTACACCAGCGCGTATTCGACCAGCAGCATCCGCCCCAGGTCGGTCGGGCCTGCTTCCAGCTTGCCCAAATTGACCCGCCCGTCTTCAAATTCCCAGTAGCGATCGGCGGGCATGCCGGGGTAGCGCACCGGGGCGGGCAACATCGGGCGGAAGTTCACCGGCGTCGTGGGGACAGGCTCCGCCGGGCTGCCGAGGTCCGGCCCCGGCGACGCGCTGAAGGTGTACCAGTCCAGCCGCCCGTCGGTGTATTCCTCGGCAGCCAGCACCGCCGTCTGGTCGGGGAACTGGGCTGAGAGCGCAAAGGCATATTCCTGCCGGTCGTGCACCCATGCGCTGCCCACGTCCGGCGTTGGCTCGTTGAGGAAGCCCTCGTACCAGCCTAGCCACGAAGCCGCCGCGTCACGGATCGCGTTCGGATCCGCGCCGCCGAATGCGAAGGCGGGCGGCAGGCCGGTCAGCGTGCCGTCTCCGGCGGCGAAGGGACGCAGCACATCCGCCAGCAGACGGCCATCGAGCGCGCGGCGCGCGAACAGCGTCTGCCACGCTTTGCCCTTCGGATCGGTCAGGCGCGGATCGCCTTCGGGCAGCGCATCGTCGGAGAT
>NZ_DAISHJ010000019.1:0-47904 GCF_036822615.1 Aggregatilinea sp.
CGTCAGACCGCGCCGCCCGTCGCCCCGCCCCAATACGACGCCGTGCCGGAGGGCGACAGCCCGGTCGAGTTTGTAGACGACGAAGGTTACTAGGGGCGCGCAGTGCCGGAGTGAGGGTTTTTCAACGCCCTCGCTAACCCTTACAATCTGAAACGGACAAGTGTATAGGAGTTGTAGGAGGAGAGTGTCGTGTTAAAACGATCGGCTCTGGTTGTGTGCGTATTGGTGATGCTCGTTCCACTCGCCGTCGTTTCCGCCCAGGATTTACCACCCGTATTCAATGACGTTCTGGCCGATCTCAGCAGTCGCGTCGGCGCGGCAGTGACCGTGGACACGCTCGAGACGTGGCGCTGGGATCAGGTGACCTACCCCGATGCCAGCCTCGGCTGCGCGAACGCGCCCACCTCCGGCGGCGGATCGGTCAGCGCCTACCGGTTCGTGCTCACTTATAACGGGATCAGCTACGATTACCGCGTTCCCGCTGCCGGGGGCGCGCTGATCCTGTGCACGGGTGCAGCAGCGCCGCAGACGACCGCCACCCCTGCCCTCACCCGCACGCCATCCGGCACGGCGAGTACCGCGACGCCCATGCCCACGGCGATGCCAAACGCCGCCCCCGCCGTGACCCTCGACCCGAACGCGACATTTGAAGCCATAGACGTGTGCCCTGACGCTCTCCCCTCGCGTCTGGTCGTGAATGCCCAGGCGCGCGCCGCCGCGGATATCGCCGCGCCGGTCATGTGGAGCGCCCCCAATACCAGCAGCGCCGTGATCGGGGAAGTGGCGCCGGGTGATGTCGTGGACGTGCTGGACGGCCCGCAGTGCGGCGAGTCGCAGGCGTGGTGGCGCGTCGAATATGCCTCGATGGTCGGCTGGGTGTCCGAAGGCACGGACGACACCTACGCCTTCGCGCCCGAAGGCGTGCTGCCTGCCGCACCCAGCGCCGGGGAAACCGAGTCTTCGGCGGAGCCTGCCAGAACGGAAGCGCTGGAGATCACCCCCGCCCCCGGCACCGTCGTGCCATTGGACGCCGCCCAGTACGATCTGCCGCTGGACCGCGTGCCGCTCACGCTGGACAACATCGAGAATCTGACCAGCTTCGTGGACCTCGCGCTCAACGACGAGGTGACGCAGATCGCGTGGTCGCCGGACGGCGGCACGCTGGCGATCACGGCGGCGCAGGGCATCTGGCTGTTCAACACTACCAACTTCGATCTCGCGCCGCGCCTGCTGAGCGTGCCCAACGGCCCCGTTTATGACGCCGCGTTCAATACGCTCACCGGCAGGCTGGCGACCGCCCACGCCGACGGCACCGTGCGCCTGTGGGACACCGCCATCGGCGGGCAGATCGGCGTGCTTCAGGGCCACACCGCCCCGGTGCGCGCCGTCGCCTACAGCCCGGACGGTTCGGTGCTCGCGTCGGCGGGCGGCGATGAAGATTCCGGCGACGGCAGCGAAATCCGGCTGTGGGATGCCGCGACCGGCGAGCAGATCACGACGCTGGAAGGGCACACGGGCATGGTGACCGATCTGGCCTTCAACGTCGACGGCACGCTGCTGGCGTCCGCCAGCGTCGATAACACCGTGCGGCTGTGGGACGTGATCAGCCGGACGCTGGCCGCCACGTACGACGACGCCACCGCGCCCGTGCGCGCCGTGTTGTTTAAGCCAGACGGCACGTGGCTCGCCGCCGCCGGGGACGACACGGTGGTGCGCCTGTGGGAAATTGGGACCGATCAATCGTTGGAGCTGGAAGGTCACAGCGATCCGGTCCTGGCGCTGGCCTATGGCATCGAGCAGAACGTCCTGGCGTCGGCAGGTGGCGCGGCAGCGGACACCGAAAGCGATACGACCCTGCACCTGTGGGACATCACCACGGGGAACGAAGTGGGCACGCTGGCGGATCTCGGCGCGGCGCCCGGTACTGCCGTGCGCAGCCTGATCCTCAGCCCGGACGGCACAACGCTCGCCTTCATCACCTACGAAGGCCCCGGCAGCACCGTCCACCTGTGGGGCGCGACCGGCTCCTGACGCCCGGCCGACACATGTCCTCGATCGCGTAGGGGCGTATTGCAATGATACGCCCCTCGAATGCCTCTATTCCCTCTGTCGCTTGACTGGTCCGGCGTGTTTTTGCCTTTCGTCGTCATTTCCAACTCGATCCCGCCACTATCATCCAAACGCTGATTCTGTTCTATCAGGTTTGATAGTATAATTTTGCACGATTCAAGTGGTTAATTTCCCGACAGAATAAAATATCTTTAGGGGAAATCATGGACTCACCAAAAGATTTTTTGGTAGCTGAGTACGAAACTCTCAAAGAGTTTAGAACCAGTCAGGTAGAACAGGCCCAAAACCGCTTTAACTTTTTTCTGATCCTGGTCTCCAGTGCAGTAGGTATCGTTGCCCTGGTTTCTGACGGGCAAAATTCATTCGACACGCCGATCTTCTTCATTGTCGTCAGCTTAACAGCACTGGCATTGCTGTATCTAGGAACAGTAACGTTGCGGCGCATTATCCAAACGCATATTCAAACAGTGCGGTACACACGCGGACTTAATCGAATTCGCCGCTACTTCGTTCAACAATTTCCCGAAATTGAAGAGTACTTGACTTTTTCCACAGATGATAGAAAACCGCAATTCGGTGCGATGGGATCACTAACGATCGGGATAACCGGGCTCACCGGAATGGTGATCTTTATCAATGCCACATTGGCGTATATCGGCATCAGTTTTTTGTTGCAGGCACTTATGAAGAGCGTCGATCACGAATACACCTTGGTGAGCGTTCTGATAGGTGCAGTTCCCTTCATCGGCGCAATACTTCTGCAGAGGAGGTATTTGAATAGTGAGGTTGAGAAGGCGAAAACAAAGTACGACAAGTAACGGACTTCAACTGATCAGCTTTGGCTTTGTTGAATGCTGCCCGATCGCTAGCAGTTCTTCTTCGCCTTCTCTAAGTTGATCATCCACTCCACCCGACGAGCAGCAGCAGAACGCTCAGCGTGGCGATGCTCGCCAGGGTCGTCAGCAGCACCACGCCCGTCACGAAGTCCGAATCCGCGCCGAACTCGGTCGCCAGGACGCTACTCATGACGGCGGTCGGCATCGCCGCCTCGACGATCGCCACCTGCTTCGACACCCCGGTCAGCCCAAACAGCAGCACCAGCCCCAAAGCGATCAGCGGCGACACGAGCAGCCGCACCCCGCCCGCCGCAATCATCGGCGCGATGCGCCCTGCGAACCGCGCCCGCGACAGTTGAATCCCCAGCACGACGATCATGCCGGGGATCGACGCCTGCGCCAGCAGCCCGACCGCCTCGTTGACCGGCCCCGGCAGCGCGATGTCCGTCACGTTCAGCAGCAGCCCGCCGATGACGGCGTAGGGCAGCGGGATGAAGAACACGGTGCGCACCGCTTCCCACGTCGAGCGGCTGCCGCGTGCGGCCAGAAACACGCCGAGCGAATTGGAGATCATGTACGTGGCGATGAAGTAGATCATCGCCCGCGCTTCCCCCTCTGGGCCGAACGCGAGACGGTTGAGCGGCAGGCCATAGTTCCCGGCGTTGATCAGGACCGCCCCCAGCATGAACGCGCTTTCGAGCCGCTGGTCGAAGCGCCACGCCCGCGAGACGCCCCACGCCACCAGCGCCGTGATGATCGATGCCAGCAGCGCCACCGCGACCAGCGACGCCATCTCGTCGCCGCCCATATCGGAATGCACGAGGCTGTCCAGCACCAGACACGGGGAGAAGATGTAAATGAGCGCCCGCGAGAGCGGCTTGGGATCGAGCCCGATCCGCCGGTCCGCGACCCACGCGACGCCAACGATCAGGAAAATCGGGCTGATGACGTTATAGAGCACCGAGAACAGATCGGCCATGAGGCGTGTCCGATCCTATTCTCGTTCGCCGACGCGCAGCACCTTCATGAAATTGGTCTGGTTGCCCACACCGAACGGCACCCCGCCGATGATGACGATCAGGTCTCCCGGCTCGACCATATGCTGCTCGCCCGCCGTGCGCAAAATCACCTCGGACATCTGGTCGATGGTGCGGAACTCCTCCACCAGCATCGGACGCACGCCCCACACCAGTGCCAGCCGGTTATACGTGATGCGGCTGGGCGTCGCCGCCAGGATCGGCGTGTGCGGGCGCTCGCGCGCGACGCGCCGCGCCGTATAACCCGACCACGTGCTCGCCACGATCAGCTTGGCATCGAGCAGATCCGCGATCTCGTCGGACACGTGGCTGATCGCCGCCGAGACGCTGCGCCGCTGCTCGATCCGCAGTTCGTCCAGCGTCAGGTGCGACTGCATATCGTGGTGTTCGCGCAGGTACTGCTCCGCGATCTGCGCGATGCGCGTCATGATCTCGATCGATTGCAGCGGATACTTGCCCACCGCCGTCTCGCCGGAGAGCATCACCGCATCCGTGCCGTCGAAGATCGCGTTCGCCACGTCGCTGGCTTCGGCGCGCGTGGGCCGGGGACTCTCGATCATGCTGTTGAGCATCTGCGTGGCCGTGATCACCGGCTTGCCGACTTCGTTGCAGCGCCGGATGATGGTCTTCTGGTAGACCGGCACGCGCTCGGCGGGCGTCTCTACACCCAGGTCGCCGCGCGCGACCATGATCGCGTCGGAGTGTTCGAGGATGCCATCGAAATTGGCGATCGCCTCCGCCTTTTCGATCTTGGCGATCAGCGCCACGTCGCCGTTCAGGTGGCGCACCAGCCAGCGCAGCTCGCGCAGGTCGTCGGCGGAGCGCACGAACGACATGGCGATGAAATCGACCTTCTGCTCCAGGGCAAACTTGACGTCTTCGCGGTCCTTGTCGGTGATGGCCGAAAGCGTCAGGCTCGTGTCGGGCAGGCTCACGCCCTTGCGCGAGTGCAGCAGGCCGCCCGTCACCACCTCGACCAGCACCGAGTCGCCCTTTTTGCTGCGCACGACGAATTCCATCTGCCCGTCGTCCACCAGCATCCGGTCGCCCAGCTTGAGGTCGCGCAGCACGTCGGGATGCGGCATCGGCACGAGGAACGGCTGCTCGGGATCGACGTTTTCGTGCGGGGTCAGGGTCAGTTCATCACCCTCGGTCAGCTCCAGCGGATCGGTGACCAGATTGCCCAACCGCAGCTTCGGCCCCTGTAAGTCTCCAATGATCGCCACGACTGCATCTTCTTCCGCCGCCACATGCCGGATGTTGGCGATATTACGGGCGTGCGTTTCGTAATCCCCGTGGCTGAAGTTGATGCGCGCGACGTCCATCCCGGCGCGGATCATCGCCCGCAGCATGCCGACATCGGACGATGCCGGTCCAATGGTCGCTACGATCTTGGTCCGCTTGTGGTAGTCCAGGTGCGATTCCATGCCATCCCCTTGTTTACACAGCAGGCCCGGAGCAACGAGATGTGTTCCGGGCCTGCCAAGTTCTCATCGTTCGGTCCGCGTGACGATGTACGCGGAAAACTACAGTTGGCGCTTGATGTTCGGGAACGCGTTGCGTCCCGCGTAGGTCGCCGACGAACCGAGCTGTTCCTCGATGCGCAGCAGCTGGTTGTACTTGGCGATACGGTCGGAGCGAGCCGGCGCGCCGGTCTTGATCTGGCCCGCGTCGAGCGCGACGACCAGATCCGCGATGGTCGCGTCTTCGGTCTCGCCGCTGCGGTGGCTGACGACGACGCTCCAGTTGTGCGCCTGGCTCAGGCGGCTGGCGGCGATCGCTTCGGTCAGCGTGCCGATCTGGTTCACCTTGCACAGCAGGCTGTTGCACGCGCCCAGCTCGATGGCCTTCGCCACGCGCTCGGGGTTGGTCACCAGCAGGTCGTCACCGACGAGCTGCACACGGTCACCGATGGCTTCGTTCAGCATCACCCAGTGATCCCAGTCGTTTTCCTGCAGGCCGTCTTCCAGCGAGATGATCGGGTAGCGGGTGGTCCAGTCTTCCCAGAAGCGAACCATTTCTTCGCCGCTCAGCTTGCGGTTTTCACGCGCGAGGACGTACTTGCCGTCTTCGTAGATTTCGCTGACGGCGGGGTCGAGCGCCAGATAGATCTGCTCGCCGGGGACGTAACCCGCCTTCTGGATCGCTTCGAGGATCACTTCGATCGCGCCCTCGTTGCTGGGCAGGCTGGGGGCGAAACCGCCCTCGTCACCGACCGTGGTGCGGTGGCCCTTGTCGCTCAGGACCTTCTTCAGCGCGGCGTAGATTTCAGCGCCCCAGCGCAGCGCCTCGTGGAACGATTCCGCGCCGACGGGCATGATCATGAATTCCTGGAAGTCGGTGCTGTCTGCCGCGTGCTTGCCGCCGTTCATGATGTTCATCATGGGCACGGGCAGCGTGTGGGCGTAGACGCCGCCCAGGTAGCGGTACAGGGGCAGGCCAACGCTGGCCGCCGCCGCATGCGCCACGGCCAGGGACACGCCCAGCATGGCGTTCGCGCCGAGGTTGCTCTTGTTTTCGGTGCCGTCGAGTTCGAGCAGCGCTTCGTCGATGCCCTTCTGGTCGGTGGCTTCCCAGCCGACGATGGCTTCGGCGATGGTGTCGTTGACGTTATCGACGGCCTTCAGCACACCCTTGCCGCCGAAGCGCTTCTTGTCGCCGTCGCGCAGCTCGATCGCTTCGTGCTCGCCCGTGCTCGCGCCGCTGGGCACGATCGCGCGGCCCATGCTGCCGTCTTCGAGATAAACTTCGACTTCAACCGTCGGATTCCCGCGCGAGTCGAGTACTTCGCGTCCAAGAATGGTGTCGATGATGCTCATGATTTAGTTCTCCTCGTGAGTCTCAAGTCACTTCAGGGCCGCCGGAAACGCCCGGCTGACACAGCGATGGGGGCGCAGCAGCCGCCACGCCCCGATCTAACATGTTCAAATCACCTGCCCGTGCGCCTGACCTAGATGCCCAGGTCGCGCAGCAGTTCGGCGTAATCCAGGTGCTCGGAGAGCATCGCCTGGAAGCGGCTCAGCTTTTCGGGCTGGCCCAGGCTGGTCTTGCCGAACACGCCCTCGACCTTTTCCACGGCTTCGAGCGTGCTGTCCGGCACCAGCAGCACCGAGACGTTCAGCTCCTCCGCCCGCTTCAGGATGGTCGAGGTCGGCTGCAGGTTGCCCGTCAGCACGAGGCAGGTTGTCGAGGTTTCGAGCGCCGCCGCCTGAATGTCGGTGCGGTCGCCGCCCGTGAACACGGCCTTGTTGAGCTGGCGGCGGAAGCGCGGCAGCGCCGCCTCGACCGACATCGCGCCCACGCTCATGTGCTCGACCAGCCGCTCCATCAGGTGCGAACCGGTCAGGACCTTCGCGCCCAGCGCCGACACGATCTCGCCCACGCTCAGCGCGCGCAGGTACGGATCGTACGGCAGCACGCCGTAGACCTTGATCCCGTTCTTTTCCAGGAACGGCACCACGCGCTCGCGCACGTAGGCCAGGTCTTCGCGCGGCACGGCGTTGATCACCAGGCCCAACAGGTGACCTTCGAGGCGCTTCTGCGCGGCCAGCGCGTCGTCCAGCACGCACATTCCGGTCACGCATTCTTCGCCGTTGTAGCTCACCACGCTCAGCACCGGCACGTCGAGCGCTTCGACCACGCTCAGCGTGTTCAGCCCGACGGCGTAGCCTTCGCGCATGCTCGCGCCGCCTTCCAGCAGCACGATGTCCTTATCTTCGCTGACCGCTTCGACCGCCTGCGTGACATCGGCCAGTAGATCGCGTTCCAGCGTGCCCGCCATCACTTCGTCGAGGATATCGCCCGTGATCACCGCGGGAGACAGTTCCCACGGCGGCGAGTCGAGGCCCAGCGTGCGGCGCACGAAATCCGCGTCTTCGTCCAGTACACGCCCGCCCACCATATACGGCTGGGTGCTGACGGGCTTCAAGTAGCCGACGTTATATCCTGCTGCCTGCATGCGCAGGCCCAGGCCCAGGCTGAGGGCCGTCTTGCCAGCATATGTGCTCACCGATGTGATGTACAAACGTTTCATTCTTTTGGTCCCTCTCAGCACGAGTAGCCGATGTCAATCGCGCAGTACAATAGTTTATAGGGTGTCGTGTCCCCCTCGTGTTCGCCGCCTGGGACAAGCGCCCGCCCCCATCCGGTTCCCCTTCTCCTGGTGGAGAAGGGGCCGATGGATGAAGGGCTTCAGGCACTCTTAGCCTTTCAGGACCAGACGCATATCCAGCGCAATGGCCCCGCGCCCCTGGTCGTACACCATGAGGGGGTTGATATCCATCTCGACGATCTCCGGGAAGTCCGTCACGAGCTGCCCAATGCGCAGCAGCGTTTCGGCCAGCGCTTCGCGGTCCGCCGGGGGCTTGCCACGCACGCCGCGCAGCAGTGAATGAGCGCGGATCTCGTCCAGCATCTCTTCGGCGTCCTGCTTACCGAACGGCGCAACACGGAAGGTTACGTCCTTCAGCGCTTCTACCAGAATACCACCTAACCCGAAAGTCACCAACGGGCCAAACTGCGCGTCGCGGCTCATGCCGACCAGCACTTCCATGCCGTCCGTAGCGACCATTTCCTGCACCAGACAGCCCCAGATGCGCGCGTCGGGCACGTAGCGCTGCGCGCGGTAAACGATCAGGTCGAACGCGTCACGCACGTCCGCCGCCGTCCGCAGGCCGACCTTCACGCCGCCCACGTCCGTCTTGTGCAAAATATCGGGGCTGGCGATCTTCAGCACGACCGGGTAGCCGAACTGGTTGGCGATCTCCACCGCCTGATCCGCCGTCTCTGCGAGCTGGCTGCCGGGCAGGCGAATGCCATACGCCTTGCCGACCGCCTGCGCTTCGAGTTCACCGATCTGCACGCGGCCTTCGGCGCGCACCTTGGCGAACGTCTCCTTGACGGCTTCCTTGTCCACGTCGAAGGTGACGTATTCGGCCTCGGGCCGCTCGCGGGCGATGCGGTAGTCGCGCATGGCGGCAAACGCACCGGCGGCCTGCTCCGGGAACTTGTAGTTGGGGATCTTGAAGGTCGCCAGAATATCTTCGCCCTCTTTGGCGCGGGCGCCGCCCATGAATGCGCCGAGGATGGGCTTGTCGATGTTCTCGCACATCTCACCGACGAGGCGCGCCGTGGCGGGCACGTCGGTCATGGCCTGCGGCGTCACGATGCACAGCAGACCGTCCACGTTCGGGTCCTTCGCCACGATCTCGATCGCCTGGGCGTAACGATCCGCGAGCGCGTCACCCAGCACGTCCACCGGGTTATGAGCGCTGGCCGCCTCGGGCAGAACCGCGTGCAGCGCTTCGGTTGTTTCCTTCTCGAAGCGCGCCAGGTGCATGCCCTTACGTTCGAGCATGTCCGTCGCCAGGATGCCGGGACCGCCCGCATTGGTGATGATGGCGATGCGGTCGCCTTCGAGCAGCGGCTGGTTGGCGAACGCACGCGCGTTATCGAACAGTTCCTGCAGCGAGTTCATGCGCAGAATGCCGGACTGGAAGAACGCCGCGTCGTAGGCCGCTTCGGAGCCCGCCAGCGATCCCGTGTGGCTGGACACCGCGCGCGAGCCGGATTCGGTCACGCCGGACTTCAGCATCAGGATCGGCTTCTTGCGGCTGACTTCGCGCGCCACCTGCATGAACTTCTGGCCGCTGGGCACGCCCTCGACGTAGGCCAGGATCACGCGCGTATCGGGGTCGTCCGCCCACGCTTCCATCAGGTCGATCTCGCTCACGTCGGCCTTGTTGCCCAGGCTGACGAACTTGCTGAACGCGAGGTCGTCCGTCGCCAGCGACCAGTCGAGGATCGCGGTTTGCAGCGCGCCCGACTGTGACATGAACGCGATCTTGCCCTGGGGCGGCGTTCCGGCGGCGAAGGTGGCGTTGATGGGGGTGTAGGTGTCGATCAGACCGAGGCAGTTGGGGCCGATGATGCGGATGTTGTACTGCTTGGCGATCTCGATGATTTCCTTCTCGCGCTCCGCCCCTTCAACACTGGCTTCGCGGAACCCGGCGGTGATAATGACGACAGCAGGGATGCCCTTTTCGCCGCATTGGCGCAACGCGGGGGCAACGTGCTTGGCTGGGATGACGATGACACCGAGATCGGGGGTTTCGGGCAGGTCGAGAACGGAAGCGTATGCTTGATGGCCGTAGATGTCTGTGGCCCCTGGATTGATCGGGTAGATGCCACCCTTAAAGCCAGACTCGATCACGTTGGCGAGCACCGTATAACCGAGTTTGCCGGGGGTTGCGCTGGCCCCGATAATCGCTACCGAGTTGGGTTGAAAAAATGCGTCTAGCATAGAAGCTCCCACGGAGTCATACTTAAACTGATAGGCCTTGCTGTTAAGCATACCGCTCTCCAGTTCAATGGAGTTACAAAGACGGACTCAAGGGCAGCCGGATATGGCCGCCGCCAGCTTCGGCGGAGTGATCACGCACGCTCAGTACCCAAGCCAGGGGTCATTATACCCGCCCCCCTTGATCACGCCACAGAGGGAAGTCACACACACGACTGCCGAATTGCATTCCCCTGACAAACCCGCTGCTGTGCGGTAAAATGAGGCCCTATTTCTCAGACCGCTATCAACGTAATCACAGGCAGTGAACATGGCTCGTATCTATCTTGACCACAGCGCCACGACGCCGCTCGACCCGCGCGTCCTGGATCACATGCTGCCCTCCTTCGGCGCGAGCTACGGCAACTCAATGGCCGTGCACGCCTATGGGCAGGCCGCCGAACGCGCCGTCGAAGGCGCGCGTGCTTCTATCGCCCACCTGCTCAACGTGAACCCGGCGGAAGTCGTCTTCACCAGCGGCGGGACCGAAAGCGACAATCTCGCCCTGCGCGGCCCCGCCCAGGCCGCGCGCGTTCAGGGCCGCCCTTTCACGCTGATCACCGGCCCGGTCGAGCACGAAGCGATCACGGCCACCGCCCGCCAACTGCGCGAGACGCTTGGTGCGTCGCTGCGCGTCGTCCCGGTCGATCGCGTGGGGCGCGTTTCGCCCGACGATCTGCGCGCGGCGCTGCGCGCCCTGCCCGACAACGGGATCGCCGTGGTCAGCCTGATCCACGCCAACAACGAAGTCGGCACGATCAACCCCACCGCCGATCTCGCCGCCGTCGCGCACGAGCACGGCGCGTTTTACCACACCGACGCGGTGCAGGCTCCCGGCCAGCTCATGCTGGACGTGGACGCGCTGGGTGTCGATATGCTGTCGATGTCGTCGCACAAATTTTACGGGCCCAAGGGCGCGGGCGTGCTCGTCTTGCGCCGGGACGTGCCGTTCCTGTCGTCGAGCACGGGCGCCAGCCACGAGGATCACCGCCGCGCCGGAACGCACAACACGCCCGGCATCGTCGGCACGGCGCACGCGCTGGAACTGGCGCGCGAGTCGCTGCCGGAAGAAGCGGAACGCCTCACCGCCCTGCGCGACGCGCTGATCGGCGGCATTCTCGAAGGCGTGGACGCCGTGCAGCTCACGGGCGATCCGGTCGACCGGCTGCCCGGCCATGCCAGCTTCGTCTTTCGCGGTGTGGATGCGAATCTGATGCTGATGCTGCTCGACCAGGAAGGCATCGCGGCCTCCTCCGGCAGCGCATGCAAAACCGGCAACCCGCAGCCCTCGCCCCTGCTCGAAGCGTGCGGCTTCGGCCCCGACTGGACTCGCGGCGGGCTGCGCCTGACGCTTGGTCGCCACACCACACCCGACGAGATCACGCAGGCGATCACCATCGTGATCGACGTCGTGGAGCGAGCGCGCAAGGCCGTCTCGCTCAACTGGACCTGACATTTCTCCGCTCACGTTCTGGCTGCCGCAGGCGGCCCTGGGTAGAAAGGCTCACCGATGAATGCACTGCTCTCTTTAGCCGCCGAACGCGCCGCCCGCTATCTCGATACCCTCGATGAGCGCGGCGTTGCGCCTTCTACCGACGACATCGCGCGGTTGGCCGACCTGGGCGGCCCGTTCCCTGAAGTCTCCTCCGCGCCCGAAACCGTCATTGCCCAGTTGGACGAACTCGGTTCTCCGGCGACGGTGGGCACGGCGGGGCGGCGTTTCTTCGGCTTCGTGATCGGCGGATCGCTCCCGGTGACGGTCGCGGCCAACTGGCTGGCGACGGCCTGGGATCAGAACGTGGGGCTGTGGGCCGCCTCTCCGACCGGATCGGCCCTGGAAGAGATCGCGCTCGGCTGGCTGGTGGATGCGCTCAACCTACCCGCGGGCACGGGTGGCGCGTTCGTTACCGGGGCGACCGTCGCCAACTTCACCGCGCTCGCCGCCGCACGTCACGCGGTGCTGGCCCGTCAGGGTTGGGACGTGGGTGCCGATGGGCTGTTCGGCGCGCCGGAAATTACGGTCGTCGTGGGCGACGAAGCCCACCCCAGCCTGCTGAAGTCATTGGGCCTGCTCGGATTGGGCAAAAAGCGCGTTGTCCGCGTGCCAACCGACGATCAGGGCCGGATGCGCGCCGACGCGCTGCCCGCGCTCAGCGGTCCGGCGATCGTGTGCGTGCAGGCGGGCAACGTCAACACGGGCGCGTTCGATCCCGCCGGGGCGATCATCCCCTGGGCGCACGACGCAGGCGCGTGGGTCCACGTGGACGGCGCGTTCGGATTGTGGGCCGCTGTCGCCCCGGATCGCGCGCACCTCGTCGCGGACTTCGCGGACGCCGATTCGTGGGCCACGGACGCGCACAAGTGGCTCAACGTGCCCTACGACAGCGGCCTCGCCTTCGTGCGCGACCCTGACATTCTGCGCGCGGCGATGATCATGAGCGCCGACTATCTGCCCAAGACGGAGCGCCGCGAACCGTCCGAATACACGCCGGAGCTGTCGCGCCGGGCGCGCGGAGTCGAGATCTGGGCCGCGATTAAAACGTTGGGCCGCGCCGGGTTGTCGGATCTGGTGGAGCGCACCTGCCGCCAGGCGCAGCGCTTCGCGGACGGCCTCTCCGCCGCCGGATACCCGATCCTGAACGACGTCGTGCTCAATCAGGTGCTGGTTTCGTTTGGCGATCAAGACGCGGTGCAGCGCGTGGTGCGGGGCATCCAGTCAGACGGCACGTGCTGGTGCGGCGGCACGGTGTGGCACGGCCAACCGGCGGTGCGCATCAGCGTGTCGTCGTGGGCCACCACCGACGAAGACGTCGAGCGCAGCCTGGACGCGATTCTGCGCGTCGCCGCCCGCGAAGGCGCGATCACCCGCCGCCCGGTATAGGGTACTCACCCACCCCACGCCGCCGTGCTGTGGGGATCCCGGACCATCAAACAACGGGCGGGCGAGCCCGACGAGGAGATTATGAGCCAGAATGCCGCAAAGCGTCTTTATCTGATGCAGGTGGGGTCCATGCCGGAGTACCAGATTCCGGTGGTTTGTTATCTGGTGCAGACGGATGACGGCAGAAATATCCTGATCGACAGCGGCCTGCCGGAGATCCTGCCCGAAGAAGAAACGGATTTCGAGAACGGGCAGGACGTCATCGAGCAGTTGGCGCACATCGGCTTAACACCGGACGATATCGATACCGTCATTTCGACGCATTATGATATCGACCATGCCGGACGGCACGCGGCCTTCACCAAGGCGCACTATGTCGTTCAGCGCGCACAACACGCGGACGCGGCGAGCAATCCACGTTTTGCGGCCAACCGACCCGAATGGGATCAGCCCATGGAGCGCATCCGGCTGGTGGACGGGGACACGGACCTGCTGCCAGGGCTGGCGCTGATCGAGACGAGCGGGCACGTGCCGGGGCACCAATCGGTGCTGGTGCGGCTGCCCCAAACGGGGGTGGTCTTGTTGACAGTTGACGCGGTGCCCTTCGGCGAGGGCTTCACCCGTGACGCGCAGGACGATGGCAGCGACCCGGACGCCGGAGCGATTCGCGCCAGCACGATCAAACTGCTCGATCTGGTCGAACGGGAGCCTATCGGGCTGGTGATTTTCGGTCACGACGTGGACCAGTGGGCAGGGCTGAAAAAAGCTGCCGGAGTACTACGAGTGAGCGTGCAGGCACATTTATAAACCGATCCGGTGATCGTCGAGACCTCACCCCCGGCCCCTCTCCAACTTGATTGGAGAGACAAGCACGCTTGATCCGTAGGGCAGAGGATAGGGCATTCATGCGGATTACCGGATCTCAATGTTAAAGTGCGCAGTACCTTTTCCCGGTTCGGATACCGTTTCGTTGGTGTATGGGGTTAGACTGAATGAGTACTGGAATGAATAGCAAGCCACGTGTCGTCGTCGCCATGAGCGGCGGCGTGGATAGCTCCGTCGCGGCGGCGCTGCTGGTCGAGCAGGGCTACGACGTGATCGGCATGATGATGCGCCTGTGGTCCGAGGACTGCGGCGACGGCGGCGCGAACCGCTGCTGCACCCCCGGCCAGATGGCTGACGCGCGCCGCATCGCGGACCAGCTCGGCATCCCGTTTTACGTGATCGACACGCAAGACGTGTTCCGGGGCAGCATCGTGCAGTTTTTCATCGACCGCTATGCCGCCGGAGACACGCCCAACCCGTGCCTGGAATGCAACCGGCACATCCGCTTCGAGTGGCTGCTGAATCACGCGCTGGCGATGAAAGCGGACTTTCTGGCGACCGGGCACTACGCGCGCGTCCAGCGCGACGCGGACGGTACGACCCGGCTTCTGAAGGGCCTCGACGACGCGAAGGACCAGAGCTACGTGCTCAGCGTCTTGACGCAGGACAAGCTGCGCCACGCGATGTTCCCGGTTGGTGACTACGCAAAGCCGGTCGTGCGCGAGATGGCGGCGAAATTCAATCTGCCCGTCGCGCAAAAGCACGACAGTCAGGATCTGTGTTTTCTGGCCGATGGCGACTACCGCCGCTTTTTAGCCGAGCACGCGCTCCAGGCCATCCAGCCCGGCCCTATCGTCACCCGCGACGGGCGCGAGCTGGGCCAGCACACCGGCCTGCCCCACTACACCGTCGGGCAGCGCAAGGGCCTCGCCATCAGTGCGCCGGAACCGCTCTACGTGCTCGAAGCCGATCCCGCCCGCAACGCGCTGATCGTCGGCACGCTCGACGAATTGGGCCGCCGCTCCCTGATCGCCGGGCGCGTGAACTGGACCTCCGGCGACGTGCCGGACGCGCCGTTCCGTGCCGAGGTGAAGATCCGCTACAAGGCGCGCCCTGCCCCGGCGACCGTCACCCCCGGCGGGCCGGATCGTGTGCAGGTCACTTTCGATGCGCCGCTGCGCGACATCACGCCCGGCCAGGGCGCGGTGTTTTACGACGGCGACGTCTGCCTCGGCGGCGGGATCATCGCCCAGGCGCTGTAAACCAGCGCGCACAGCCTCTCTACACGCAAACGCCGGGGTCACCAAGCGTGCCCCGGCGTTTATATTTGATCGCGTACGTGCCTCAGCGAGATTTTACATCATCCAAAATTCAACTCTGAGCTTTGCGCGGCAATGACGTGCCCATCGTGCCAATCCGGTTCCGCGACCAGCAGCTCCATCATTTGCAGGAAACGCTGGTGCTGTTCCGGACTCTCCGCCACCGCGCGATACGCCTCTTTACTTTCGGTCACGACGATCACGTAAAGTTCGTTCGGGTTATTGTCCATCTGAAAAACGAGCATAGCGCCGTCGCCGTCCGGCGGCGGCTGGTCGCGGCCCCAGGCCATCATCGCGTCCAACGCGCCGGGCTTGAGTTGCATGCGAGCGACAGTCCCGTACATGATGCGGCTCCTTTGCGAGTCAGAGCGAACGATTCCGTAGCATTCACATTAATCTAAAAATTAAGGTGAGTCAAGCACCGTTCCAAATCGCACAAAGACCGCGATGCACGCACGTAAAAACGCCGGAGCATATGGATACCCCGGCGTTTTCCGGCCCTGCGCGCAGACGGTCGGACAGCAGCGCCCCACGCCCGTAGGTTCGCCACTCCCGCTGCCTCCGCACTTCGCTGCGCGCAGCAGCCTGGCTATTTGCCGTTTTTGCGCTGTTCGCGCAGCGCCTCGTCTACTTCTTCGCGCGTGCCTTCGGCCTGGCCCGGCGTGCGTGCGTTAGGCGTCTGCTCCTCCTGCCCGCGCTCGCCTTCAGCCTGGCTGGGCAGCACGTCCGGCTCACCATCGTCACGGAGTCGCTCGTCATCCGGCATTTTCATCCCGCCGTCGGGGTGGTGTTTGTCGGCCATGTGTCTTTCTCCTTCGATACGGGTCGGCCCCCAATAAAACAGGGTTACCTTAGAGCATATGCCCCCTTGCCGCCGCGCACATCATCCCAGTGGCGCGTTTTCCAGTGGGCCACTTAACCCGCCCGGCGATGCGTCAGGTGGCCAGATCGCGCCGGCTCCGCCTTTAGTCGGACCCTCAAATCAGCCCTAGGCCGGATGAACGTAACCGTTTCGGGGCGTATTCTGAGGACATGATATGGCTACTCACTGATTTGAGGATATCACCATGGCAGCTATGAAAGTCTATTCCGTGGATCTGGCCCAGGAAACGATCGCAGCGCTCCGCTCGCAGGTGGAAGGCGCGGTCGTAACGCCTCAGGATCCCGACTATGACACCGCGCGCAGCGCGTGGAATCTCAGCGTTACGCAATACCCGGCGGTGGTCGTGACCGCGCAGAACGCCGAGGATGTCGTCGCGGCGGTTCGTTTCGCCCGCGCTCACGGGCTTGAAATCGCCGTCCAGTCGACCGGTCACGGCGTCACTCTGCCCGCCGATAGCTGCATGCTCATCGTCACCTCGCGCATGAACGGCGTGGTCATCGACGCCGAAGCGCAGATCGCGCACGTTCAGGGCGGCGCGCAGTGGCATCACGTTTTGGGTCCGGCGCAGGAAGCCGGTCTGGCCCCCCTGCTCGGCTCCTCGCCCGACGTCGGCGTCGTCGGTTATACGCTCGGCGGCGGCATGGGCTGGCTGGCGCGTAAGTACGGCATGGCGACCGACAGCGTGGTGTACTTCGACGTCGTTACGGCGGATGGCGAGCTGATCCGCGCCAGCGCGAACGAACACAGCGACCTGTTCTGGGCGCTGCGCGGCGGCGGCGGCAGCTTCGGCGTGATCACGTCGCTCGGTTTCCGTCTCTACGCCGAAACGACGATCTACGGCGGCAACCTGTTCTACCCAATCGAGATGGCGAGCGCGGTCATCACCCGCTTCCGCGACTGGATCCAGAGCGCGCCAGAAGCGCTGACCTCCGCCGTCACCATCATGAACTTCCCGCCCCTGCCGGTCGTGCCGGAGCCGCTGCGCGGCAAGTCCGCGATTTTGGTGCGCGGCTGCTACGCCGGGCCAGTGGAAGAAGGCGAAGCCCTGATCCAGCAGTGGATCGACTGGCAAGCGCCGTTCATCAACACCTTCCACGCGATGCCCGTCACGGAAATCGCCGCCATCAGCAACGACCCGCGCGATCCCATGCCCGCCTTTGCGTCGGGCGGCTGGATGACCGGCATCAGCGACGAAACGGTCGAGACGCTGCTGCGCTACGCGGTGCCCACCGACCACTCGTACCCGCTGGTCATGACCGAAATCCGGCACGCGGGCGGCGCTATCGCCCGGCCCGGAGCGGATTCGGCGGCATTCAGCCACCGCGACGCGCCGCTGGTGCTGAGCCTCGTCGGGGCCAGCCCCACGCCCGAAGTGAAGGCCGCGCTCAGCGCCTATGTCATCGAAATGAAGCAGGCACTCGGCAGCGCAATGCACAGCGGCGTGTACATGAACTTCCTTGAAGGTCACGAATCGCGCCAGCGCACCCGCGACGCGTATTCCTCCGACACGTACCGCCGCCTGATCGCGGTCAAGGCCAAGTACGATCCGGAGAACGTCTTCTGCCACGGCTTCGACATTCCGGCCAGCGCGAACTAGCGCGGCGGCACGGAGCCAACCAGGGGTTTCGCAGGGCGGGTCACACGATCCGCCCTGTTTTTTGCCCCGCCCGCGCCTAACCTTCGGGCGCGTGAGACTCGAAGGTCACTTCGGGGTACGGTGACGGCCCATTCAGCAGATCGCCCGGTTCGCCGTCGAGATACGTGTCGAAAAACGCCAGCAGATAGTCGTCGGTGATCCGCAGCGCCCGCACCGAGTCGATCGGGCCTAACTGGTCCGCCACATCCGCCAGCAGGCCGCTCAGCAGGCTGGAATCGCCGAAGTTGAGGTGCTCCGTCCCCGCGATGGTGACCGAATAGGCCGTCTCCGCATTCGTGTAGGCCGTATAGGCGGCATCAAACTGGCCGAGCAGCAGTTCCGCCTGCTCCGGCGTGAGGCCCAGCGCCGCGAGTTCCTCGTCGGGGGGCACCAGCACCGGCTCCGTGACGGGCATACTCTCTTCGCACAGGAACAACAGCGGCCCGATCGCGCTGCCATAGTCGGTCGCCCACAGGCTGCCATCCAGATCCGCCGCTGCCTTGATCCGGCCATCGCGCGACATCGCTTCGACGGCAGTCGCGCCGCCGAACGAGTGCCCGAACATCCCGATCCGGTCGAGGTCCAGCCGCCCGCCCAGCGCCGGATCGCTCGCGTCGATCTCGGCCAGTTGGTCGAGCACGAACAGTGCGTCACCGGTCGTCAGCTCCAGGACGGTTTGCGCCTGATCCCAGCTCCCCACCATCTGATCGTAGAGCGGCGCGTCCGCGCCCGCCAGGTTGTACAGCGGACTGGCCTGTTCCAGCATCGGCAGCGCGCGGCCATCCGGCAGCACCGTGATGAGCGCGTTATAGGTGTGCGTGATCCCGACCACGACGTACCCGTGGCTGGCGAGATCCTCCGCAAACGCGGTATACAGCACCGCGTGCGAGCTGTCGCCCCCGTGCAACATGATCAGCACGGGATACGTCGCTTCTGCGTCAGACACCGGCACGCCAGACAGCGCGTGCACGTGGACCCGATCGAGCACCGCCGGATCGAGTCCGAACAGCGCCACGACGCCCGCCGCGAGATCGTCATCCAGCCAGGGCGCGGGCTGCGCGCCGGGATCAGGATCGGCGGGATACCACACTGTCAGCATCAATTCGCGCCTGTCGCCCGGATCGTCCGTCAGCGTTTCGTCGCGCGCGTCGTCTTTCACGTAAAGGGATAACCGCCCCACGCCGAACGATCCTGACGGGTCGGGATACGTCACGTCCCCACTCTGCGCGGAGGCCGCCGCAGGCAGCATCAGCGCCAGCAAAACCACCACAACGAGCATGCGTTTCATCTGTTGCTCCTCGACTTACCGCAAAGGATCCACACCTCTCCATACGCAGCCGCGTTGTGAAAGTTTTTGCCAGGATCGTTCTCACCCAATCGTTTGTGTGTATCATGAAGGGAGCGCAGCACCGTCGTTTTGTCACGTTATTGCGGATTAACCACGGGGCTGGATTGCGCTTTTCGTAGGGGCGGGGCTTGCTCCGCCCGTTTTCCCCCGGGATCCCCGCGCAACAGGGTTACGTGGGAAGGGGTCAGGGAATGGGAGCAGTGTGCAGATTGTCGGATTTAAAATAAACGTGCATTGCATCGCCCGCCAAACAAAAAAAGCGGAGGCAGATTGCTCCGCCCCCGCATTTTGCTAGCGTGAAGAAAGAACGTCCCGCAGCTACCCGCCCTGCAATAAGTGCTGCACGTCATCCCGGAACAGCAGCATGATCACCGTGGCGATCACGATATACGGCCCATACGGCAGCGGCGTGAACAGCGCGTAGCGGCGGCGCATCAGCGCGCGCCCCGCAAGATACACGACCGCGCCCAGCGCCCCCACGAACACCGTGATCACGGCGGCAAAAATGAACGCCCGCCAACCGAGCATCAGGCCGCTGAGCGTGGCGAGCATCACGTCGCCAAACCCGAACGCGATCTCGCCCGTGTTCGCCGCCTGCGAAAACGCAACCCCGCCCAGGAACATCGCAAAAAACACCACGAAGCCCTCCAGGCCGCCCAGCAGATAATCGCTGAAGGCGTGTTCCTCGCCGGGCGACACGGCGGCAACGATCAGCGCGAACAGGCACGCGGGCAACACCACCACGAACAGGATCAGCCGGTGTTCCACGTCGATCACGGTGATCAGGATCAGCACCGCGACGTACACCATCCACGGTACGAGGTTCGTCTCGTCGCGCAGCCAGTAAGCCATCGCCGCGAAGAACCCCGCCGTGACGATTTCGGTAATCGGGTGACGCCAGCTCAGCCACGCGGTCGGATCGAAGGACGACGCGCGCTGACCGGTCAGGAAGGCCGTCACACCGAGCCATGCGCTCACCGGGCGCGGGCTGTCGTCGGGATAATGCGGCGCGCGCGGAAGCCCGTGCACGGGCAGATCATCGGCCAGCGCGTTGATCAGGCCACCCACCAGCAGGCCGACGATCCCGGCCACTACCGCTATCACGATCTCCATCTGGCTTTCCCCCTCATACCTTTACTGCACGCGGCGGCAGCCCTTCGGGCCGGTCCAGAACAGGCGGCGACGTCGGCGTGGGACTGCCGGGCGGCGGCGGCAGCAAATGCAGCGACGCGCCAAGCACGATCACCGTCACGACCAGCGCGACGAGCACCAACAGCCAGAACCGGGCCGCAGCTTTTTGACGATCCATCAGCCTGTCCTCCTGGCCCCGGATTATACCAGAACCCCGCAAATCGATTTGTCAGGAACTTTAGACGAACGTCAGGCCGCTGTCAGCAAAACTGATTGCCCTGTGGAGTGTGGGAATCTATAATGCAGGGTGTCACATAGGGCTGTCGGTGTAGATCCACCGGACGGCCAGCAGAAAGGGGCGACGGATATGATAACGCCGCTGGCAAGTGCGCTGAGCGACCTGTTCGAGGGCAACTTGTTGAACCTCGTCTATATGGGCGCGCTGTTCGTCGGCGTGGTGTACGCCATTTTCCTGGTGTTCTTCCACGGCGTCGCAGATGCTCTGGGCCACCTGGATCTGGATGTGCACACGAATTTCGACCTGGGCGATCACGATACGGGCGACGCGGTAGGCGTCAGCATGCTGGCGATTGCCAGTTTCGTGTCGGCCTTTGGCGCGTCAGGATTGATCGCCGTCACCCTGCTCGACGCGGGCAGCGCGGCCAGTTTGGGCGCGGCCCTGCTCGGCGGGCTGGTCGTCGGCATTCTCGCGCAGCTGTTTTTCGTGTACATTTTATCGCCGACGGTAAGCAGCGAGGTCCGGCAGTCCCGGTTGATCGGCATGGTGGGTGAAATCATCACGCCGATCCCCGAAAACGGCGTCGGCCAGATCGCGCTGGTGGCCGAGGGCACCCGCGTGACCTACAGCGCGCGCTCGACCAAACACGGCCAGTCCGTCCCGCGCGGGATGCCGGTCCGCATCGAGCGGATCTCCGGCGGTGTCGTGTACGTGGCGCCGGTCGAGCAGCCTATCTCATTCTGAATACCTGCGTGTGTGAAGCGGCTTTACTTGTATAGTCAGCCCGCCCAGAAAGGACAACGCTGATGGAAGCCTTAGGCGCATTTGTGATTTTGTTGAGCCTGTTTGTGCTCTTCGTGCTGGTCGCCGTGTACGCCACACGCGTGCGCAAGGTCGGCCCCAACGAAGTGCTCGTCATTTCGGGTCGCAAGCGTCGCAACCCGGAAACCGGCGAGATCGAGCCGTACCGCATCGTCAAGGGCGGACGCGCGTTCATCTGGCCGGTGCTGGAGCGCGTCGATACGCTCTCGCTGGAACTGATGACGATTGAGATCGTCACCGACGACGTGTACACCATCCAGGGCGTGGCGATCACGCTCGAAGGCGTCGCGCAGATCAAGGTCGCCAGCGACGACGTGTCGATCCGCACCGCTGCCGAGCGTTTCCTGTCGAAGTCGCGCGCGGAGATCATCAACGTCGCGCACGAAACGCTGGCCGGTCACCTGCGCGCCATCATCGGCACGCTGACCGTCGAACAGATCTACCGCGAGCGCGACGTCTTCGCACAGAGTGTGCAGGACGTGTCCGCAAGTGACCTGTCGAACATGGGCCTGGGCATCGACACGTTCGTGATCAAGGACGTGCGCGACAAGGAAGGCTACCTGGAAGCCCTGGGCCGTCCGCGCATCGCGGAAGTGAAGCGCGACGCCACCATCGCGGAACAGATGGCCCGCACGCGTGAAGCCGAGTCCATGCGCGACTACGAGCTTCAGAAAGCCGCCTACGACAACGAAGTGTCGCGCAAGCGCGCCGAAGCCAATCTGGCCGGTACGCTGCAGGAGAACAAGACCAACCAGCTCGTCCGCGCCGAGCAGGTGCAGATCGAAGTCATCGAGAAGAAGAAGCAGATCGAGGTTCAGGAGCAGGAAGCGCTGCGCCGCGAACGCGAGCTTGAAGCCACCGTGCGTAAGCCCGCCGAGGCCCGCCAGTACGAAATTCAGACCCTGGCCTCTGCTGAGAAGTTTGAGATCCGCGCGCGCGCCGAAGCGGAAGCCGATGCCATCCGCATCAAGGGTGAAGCGGAAGCCGACGCCATCCGCGCCCGTGGTCTGGCCGAAGCCGAGGCCATGAAGCAGAAGGCCGCCGCGTGGGAGAACTACACCCAGGCCGCGCTCATCCAGCAGATCATCGACCGCCTGCCCGAAGTGGCCTCCGCCGTGTCTGCGCCGCTAGCCAAGACCGAGCGCATCGTGGTCATCAGCAACGGCGACGGCAAGGGCGCGGGTGCGTCCAAAATCAGCGGCGACATCGCCAGCATCATCTCGCAGGTCCCGGCGACCGTCGAGGCGCTGACCGGCCTCAACCTGATCGACGCGCTCAACCGCGTGCCCGGCATGACCGCTGCGGCCCCCGCCCCCAACGGCAGCGCCGAACCGGCCAAGCCCGAAGAGGCCTGATCCGCCACGGCCTAACAAACCGTTCGGAATTTGTAGGGGCGTATAACGATACGCCCCTACGTTTGTTTGCCGGACGCGCGCACTCTGGAGCAAAAATGAGGCGGAGCGGGCCGCGGCCCCGGCGGATCAGGGAATGGACCGGGGAGAGGTGAGTTCCGCTCCCGGATCGCGCCACAGCCTGACAACGCCCCGCCCCGCGTGCGTATAACAAACTGGTGTCGCTCACCCACAAGCTGGAGATTTCCGTTATGCCTCTTTCCCGCCGCACCGCTCTCACCGCCGTCCTGATAGCGCTTCTGATCGCATTGGCGCTGCCCGTCGGCGGCGCGCCTGCCGCCCGCGCCCAGGATCCGGACACGATCACGATTGGTACGACCGACCTGCCCACTTCACTCGATCCCGGCGACGCGTACGACTTCGCCGCATGGGAAGTGCTCAGCCACCTGTACACCGGGCTGACGCGTCAGGTGCCGGGCACGGTCGAGTACGAGCTGGCGCTGGCCGAGAGCGTCACGGTCAGCGACGACCGTCTGACCTACACCTTCACCCTGCGCCCGGATGCCGTCTTCAGCGACGGCACGCCCATTACGGCGCAGACGTTCGTGGACAGCATCACCCGCACGCGCGCCCTGGAGCGCGACGCTGCCCAGGTGATCGAAGATGCGGTCGAGACCGTCACGGCGGACGACGAGGGCCATCTGGTGTTCACGCTGGAACGGCCCGTGCCCTACTTCCTCGCGCTGCTTTCGCTGCCGCCCTATTTCCCGCAGCATCCCGACTTGGCCGCCAGCGAGCAGCCGCAGCCGTTCGCGGAGGGCTTGATCGGCAACGGGCCGTACACGCTCGACTCGTTCGACGTGGGTGACGGCATCGTACTCGCGGCGAATCCGTCCTACACGCTCGGCCCTGCCCCGCTGACGCCGCGCATCGTGCTGCGGGGCTATCCGCGCGCGCAGGATCTGCGCGAGGCGCTGTTGAACGGCGAGGTCGATCTGGCGTGGCGCGCGCTGTTCACCAGCGACCTGACCACGCTGCAAAACGCCGACGGCATCCAACTGATCGACGTGCCCAGCACGCGCGTGTTTTACCTGGACTACAACCACACCCGCGAGCCGTTTGAAGATCCCTTTGCCCGCGAAGGTGTGACTCTGTTCCTGAACCGGGCCAGCCTCGTCAACGACGCGCTGCACGGCTTCGCCACGCCGTTGACCAGCCTGGTGCCTGAACTGTTCGCGGATGCCTACGCGCCCGTCTGGCCGGATGCGCCCGACGTCGAGCGCGCCGAGGAAGTGCTGCGTGCCGCGTCGTACAGCACGCGCGGATCGTCGCGGCTCCAGTTCCAGATCAATTTCTCGCAGCCAACGTACGGCGACGCGTACGTTGGCGCAGTGGGCGAACTGATCCGCGCCAGCTTCTCGCCTACCGATTTCGTGGATACGGGCGCGTTCTCCAACATCGAGACGTCCACCTTCGTGCGCGCGCTGGAACGCGGCGAGGGTCAGGCGTTCCTGTTCGCCTGGACGCCTATCGTGCCCGATCCCGCCGCCTATCTGGGCCCGCTGGTGCATTCCCGGTCGATGATCCCGCGCAACGCCGGATATGCCAGCGACGACAAAGACGCCCTGCTCGATCAGGCCGCGCTGCTCGATGACCCTGCCGCGCGCGGCGCGCTCTACCGTGATGTCGCCGGGCTGCTGCTCAATGCCTACGACCTCGTCCCGCTGTGGCAGGATCACATCCAGGTCGCCGCGCGGGACGGCATCAGCGGCATCACGCTGGAACCGAACTTCTTCCTGCACTACGATCTGCTGGCACGCGACTAGAGCGCCCCACGCAAGCGGAGGGAAGGGGAATCGCCGCACTCAACCTTGTTGCGTGGGGACCTGGGGCGAAAAACGGGCGGAGCAAGCCCCGCCCCTACGGATCATGGGGTAACGAGTGAGGGAGAACCCGTTTTCTCACTCGAAAAGTGCATAACAGCCTCTAGTCCCGGCGAAAGCCGGCTTCGATCAAAAAACAGGCCGGGCGACACACATCACCCGGCCTGTTTGCTTCTGTCGTCTCGATCGATTGATCGCCTCGCCCCGTCACGGCACGAGGTTCCACTCCAGCCAATAACCGCCCAACTGCCGCACTACGTTCGCAAACTCGTTGAAATCGATCGGCTTGCGTACGTAGCTGTTCGCGCCGCGCAGATAGCTTTCCACGACGTCGCTGTGCTCGTCCGAGGAGGTCAGCATCACCGTGGGGATCAGCCGCGTGCGCGGGTCCATGCGCAGGCGCTGAAGCACGTCCAACCCGCTCATGCCCGGCAGCTTGATATCGAGCAAGATGAGACTCGGCTGGACGCTCAGGTCGCGGCCAAAGTAGCTGCCCATTCCAAACAGGTAATCGAGCGCTTCGATCCCGCTGCGCGCAACGACCAGCTCGAACGACATGCTTTCGCGTCTGAGTGCACGCCGTGTCAGTGCGACCTCGTCCTCATTGTCCTCAACCAGCAGAATGATCGTTTTCGTGCACATACGGGTCTCACCTAACTTGCGACCGGCGGCCAGATCACAGCAAATATCCGGATAACTATCTATTACTACTCAGAAAGTTTGCATATTTTTATCGTAATACACAGCAGCCATCAGATGAGGAACCGCGCGCCCTTATTATACCGCGTTTTACCGAAATCAGTCGATATTGCGCCGCATACTGTAACGCGGGTTGAAACACAAAAAGGATCGCCGGGGCGATCCTTCGCGTTTGATATGGATATCTCTGAACGCGGTTACGGCTTGGAATCGTAACCGGGGCCAGACTGGAAGAAATCGTAGTTCGGCTGAATATCTTCGGTCAGGTCCACGACCTCGCCGCCGTCCGAAGCATAACGCTCGCCACGGAACGGAATGCGCTCCTGGCCTGCCGCCAGTTCGTAGGACGCCGGGACTTCAT
Organism: Aggregatilinea sp.; assembly: GCF_036822615.1. Taxonomy (NCBI): domain Bacteria; kingdom Bacillati; phylum Chloroflexota; class Anaerolineae; order Aggregatilineales; family Aggregatilineaceae; genus Aggregatilinea; species Aggregatilinea sp. Next base: position 25,659 of record NZ_DAISHJ010000019.1, read on the forward strand.
CTTCGACGAAGATGGCCTCGAACGGGCATTCCGGCACGCACGCACCGCAGTCGATGCAGGTGTCGGGATCGATGAAATACCACGGCCACTCGTTCTCGGGGAACCCGGGCACGATGCAGTCCACCGGGCAAACTTCAACGCATGCGCCGTCGCGCAAGCAAATGCTGGTAATGATGTGAGTCATGCGTCAAGCTCCTGTAGTGGTAAGGTTCAAAAAACACTGTTACTCGATGCCGTCGCGGCATCGCACAAGCCAGGCTTTCCAGGGCAAACGTGCGCCGCGATAGCAGCGGGCACTGCGTTGCTCGGCGCGCCAATTAATGACGTTCACTATACCAGATACCCGTGAAAGTACAACTCAAAATCGCTCAAAAAAAGAGCGAATGCCCTGCGAGGCATTCGCTCCTGGTCGTGCGAAAACGAATGAGGCTAGCCGCGTGCGGCAGCGAGACGCTCCGCCACGTCCGACCAGTTGACCACGTTCCAGAACGCTTCCACGTACGCGGCGCGTTGGTTTTGGTACTTCAGATAATACGCGTGCTCCCACACGTCCAGCACCAGCAGCGGCGCGACGCCCCACTGCGTGAGGTTCTGGTGCTTCTCGGCGGTCAGGACCGACAGGTGGCGGCCTTCCGGCTCCCACACCAGCAGCGCCCAGCCGCTGCCCTCGACCGCGTTCGCCGCCGCCGAGAACTGCGCCTTGAACTTATCGAAGCTGCCGAAATCCTGGTTGATCTGGGCCGCCAGATCGCCGCCGGGCTGCCCGCCGCCGCCGTTGCCCGCCGGGGCCATGTTGGGCCAGAAGATGCTGTGCAGGAAGTGGCCCGACCCGTGGAACGCGGCCTCACGCTCCCAGTGCTTGATCAGGGAAAAGTTACCCTCGTCGCGCGCCTTCGCCAGCTCGTCCTCGGCCTTGTTCAGCCCGTTCACATAGCCCAGATGGTGCTTATCGTGATGCAGGTGCATCGTCTGCTCGTCAATATGGGGCTCCAGCGCGTCGTAGGCGTAGGGGAGCGGCGGAAGTTCGTGCTTGGTTGACATGGTCTGTCTCCTTATATAAGGTACCGTCAAACACAACCTACAGGCTCTCGCAGAGAGCACCGGCGCCAGCCTGGTCGGTAGGGAGTAATCCATGCGGCCTAACGCCAATTTTCTCTAAAACTGATTATAAAAACTTTTGAGTCTTATCCGCATAAACATTTCATAAGATTGCCGCGCCACGCACGGGTGTAAGCGTTTGTCTGCCCGCGCACGGTTTCGGCGCGCAAAGTCTCATGTTATACTGCGGGTTAGGCACTTATTAAAATCGCAGGCCAGTTCCTGATGAACCACATCACGATTCTCTATACGGGCGACATCCACGCCAACATCGAGCGTTTTTTGCGTCTGGCGACCCTGGCCTACAGCCAGCGTTACGAGCTGACCGCCGTCGGTCGCCACGTGATCCTGGTCGATACGGGCGACGCCGAGGATCGCGCCTGCCTGGAGAGCGACCTGACCAAAGGCGCCGCCATCTACCGCCTGATGCGCACGGCGGGCTATCAGGCCGCCGTCGTCGGAAACGGGCTGCTGCTCGCGTACGGGCCGCAGGTGCTACGCGGCGTCAGCAGCGCCAGCAACATTCCGCTCCTGTGCGCCAACGTGCTCACGCGCGACCTGCACCCCACCCCCCTGCCCGGCACCTCGCCCACGCGCATCATCACCTGCGGCACGATCCGCGTCGGGCTGATCGGCCTGACCACCGAGATCAAAGACACCTACGAGCAGTTTTATAACCTGCGTGTGCCGAACACCATCGAGATGGCGCGCCAGCAGCTTCACGCCCTGCGCGCCCAGGGATGCCAGGTGATCGGCGCGCTGTCGCATCTCGGCTACGAGCGCGACGTCGAGCTGGCCGAAACCGTCCCGGAACTCAATTTCATCATCGGCGGGCATTCTCATGCGCGGATGGCCGCCCCGCGCGTGATCTACGGCGTGCCGATCTGCCACGCGGGCGACCGGGCGCGCTACCTGGGGCGGCTGGACTTGACGCTGGACGATCACGATAAGCTGGTCGAGTGGCGCGGGCAGATCCTGTCCGTGCATGAAGACCTGCCGCCTCACCCTGCCGTGAGCACCGCCTGGGAATCCATCCAGGAGGACGTCGCGCGCAAGTTGGAACAGGAAGTCACGCACCTTACCGCGCCCGCGACGCTCGCCACGGACAGCGCGTGCAGCCTGGGGCAGATGGCGGCGGACGCGCTGCGTGAGCGCATGCACGCTCAGGCCGCGATCCTCGTGACCGGCCACTTCTCCGGCGATCTGCCCGAGGAGGCGGTAACATTGGGCGATATGGCGCGCGCCTGCCCCTCGACGGCCAACGCGGGCGCTGCCGAAGTGACGGGCGCGCAGCTTCTGCGTGCGCTCGAATATGGGGCCGATCCCGACGTGTGGAACCGCACGCCGCGCGCCATGAACAACAATCCGGTGGGCATCCTCCAGGTGTCCGGCCTGCGCTATCGCCTGAACCCGAGCGCCCCGTTCGGCCAGCGCGTGAGCGACGTGGAGATCGAGGGCGAGCCAGTGCAGCCGGACGCGCTCTACGTGGTGGCCGCTACGGACTTCGAGCTGATGCCGCGCCGGGGCTACTTCCCCGACATGAATCTGGAAGACGTGACGCTGGACGTGACGCGTGTCCTGCGCGAAGTGCTGCAAGACTACCTGCGCCGCCAGTCCGTGAACACGCCGCCGGACGAGCCGCGCATCCTGCGCCGCGAGGCTGCGATCGAGCGCATCCCGGAGCCGCCGACCAGCCCCGACGACACACCTCGCCCGCACAAAACACAGCCCCTGGGCGACATTCTGCGGCAGGTTCCCCGCCGCCCACCCGATCAGTAAGCAGAATGGGCAGCTAACAAAAAAAGCGCGTGTGAGATGATCTCACACGCGCTTCTGTCTTGCGTAATGCGGTCGCGGGCTTACAGCCCGTGCATCCGCCGCAGCAGCGCCAGATCGTCCAGCGCGCGTCCCGCGCCGACCGCCGTCGCCACCATCGGATCTTCCGTGCGATAGGCAGGCACGCCGACGGCGCGCGTCACGTATTCGTCGATGCCGCGCAGCATCGCCCCGCCCCCGGTCAGCACGATGCCCCGGTCGATGATGTCTGAGGCCAGCTCCGGCGGCGTCTTTTCCAGCACGGATTTCGCCGCGCCGACGATCGCGGCCAGCGGCTCCTCGATCGCCTCGACTACTTCGCTGGTCGTGACCGTGATCGTGCGCGGCAGCCCGCCGACCTGGTCGCGCCCCTGGATCTCCATGCTCAGTTCTTCACCGATATCCACCGCCGCGCCGATCTGAATCTTGATCGACTCTGCCGTGGGTTCCCCGATCACGAGGCTGTACTTGCGCCGGATGTAGTTGATGATCGCGTCATCGAGCCGCATCCCGCCCATGCGGACGCTGTCCGCCACGACGATGCCGTTCATCGCCAGCACCGCCGCCTCGCTGATCCCGCCGCCCAGATTGAATACCATGTTCCCGGCGGGGGTGCTGATCGGCAGGCCCGCGCCCAGCGCCGCCAGCAGCGGCTCCGGCAGCAGGTAGGCCACGCGCGCCCCGGCGCGGATCGTCGCCTCGTGCACGGCGCGCTTCTCGACGCTCGTCACGCCGTAGGGCACGCTGATCATTACTTCCGGCCTGCGCGTGCGCACCCGCCCGCCGATTTTGCGCAAAAAGTAGCGCAGCATCGCTTCCGTCACTTCGTAGTCCGCGATCACGCCGTCGCGCAGCGGGCGGATCACCTCGATATGCTCCGGGTGACGCCCATACATATCGCGCGCTTCCTGCCCCACCGCCACGACGCGCTCATCCTCAATCGTGAGCGCCACCATCGCGGGTTCTTGCAGCACAATCTGGTTGTTTGCGTAGACCATCACGTTGACCGTGCCCAGGTCCACGCCGAGTTTTCGTACGAATAGCGCCATGTACCAACACCTTCTGCGTGCCGTAATTCACGTACCGCAAAGATTTTAGCTTACCATACCGCGTCCTGCCCGGCTAGGCGAAATTTAAGCGGTCACTGTGGGGGCGCATCCAAACCGTTCGCCGCGCGTATAATTCATCAAAGCGCGCCCATCATCGCGTCGCGCGTCGCTGCAAAGGATCAAAAATATGCGCATCGTTCCGTTTGAGTCCGCCCACATTCCCCAGGCCGCCGCGCTGTTCGCCGGACGCTTCGCCGCGCTGCACCGCCGCGTCCCGATCCTGCCCGGCACGCTGGCCGATCCCGCGTGCGTCGAGGAGCGCCTGAACGCGATCACCGGCGGGCGGGCCGTCGCCGCCTTCGACGGCGACCGGTTGATCGGCTACCTGGGCGGCTTCGTGGTCGATCACTTCCGCGAAACAACGCGCCGCGCCGCGTACTGCCCCGAATGGGGTCACGCCGTGGCGGGCGACTCCACTCGCGCGGTCTACAACGCGCTCTACCGCGCCATCTCCGCGCAGTGGGCCAATGAGGGCTGCGACACGCACTGCCTGACGCTGCTGGCAGGCGACCGGGACGTGGAACAGACGTGGTTCTGGAGCGGCTTCGGGATGGTGCTGCTTGACGCGATCCGGCCTCTGGACGCGCTCGATGTGCGCCCGCCCGCCGGGCTGACGGTGCGGCAGGCCGCGCCTCAGGACGCGGACGCGCTGGCCGATCTCGACGCGGAACACTGGACGCACTATGCGCAGCCGCCCGTGTTTATGGTCCCGCAGCCGTCCACGGACGCCGCCGAATTCGCCGCGCTGCTCGACGATCCCAACAACAGCGTGTGGCTCGCGCTGGACGGGGACACGCTCGCCGGATTCATGCGCTTCGAGGGCCGCAGCCACGGGGCCGCCGCCATCGTGGAGGACGATGCGACCGCGGCGATCACCGGCGCGTACGTCCGCCCCGCCTACCGGGGCCGGGGCGCAGCGCCCGCCCTGCTCGACGCGGCGCTGCGGCACTACGCGGCGCTGCGGCACTACGCGGCGCATGGCTTCGCGCGCTGTTCGGTCGATTTCGAGTCGTTCAATCCCGAAGCGGCGCACTTCTGGCCGAAATACTTCGAGCCGGTTTGCGTCTCGGTTTTGCGCGTCCCGGAACACGTTGGGCAGCGGCCCTGACGGATCTGTGAGCGCGGGCGGATCACAACGGGCGATGCAAGCATCGCCCCTACGAAAACCAGACCAGATCCCTATTTCCTGACCCCACACAAAAAACGAGGGCAGCTCTGGTTGAGCCGCCCCCGTCAATGTCACGCAAAACACGCTGTGGGTTTTACCCGGCGTTGGTGTCGTCCAGCACGCGGATCTGGTGCCCACTCGCCTCGACGCGCTGCCGGATGCGCACCGCGATTTCGGCGCGGCGCAGTTCCTGCGCGATCTCCGCGCGCTGCGCGTCGGTCGGATGCGCCAGCATCAACTGGCGCGCCCGCTCGCGGGCGGCTTCGACTTCGTCCACGTTGATGTCGTACACGGATTCGGCGTCGTCGGCCAGCACCGTGACCTTGTCGGGCCGCACGTCCACGATCCCGCCGTACACCACGAAGCTCACCTCGTTGTGCCCCTCCACGATCCGCAACTCGCCGTAATTCAGCGTCGTGAGCAGCGGCGTGTGGTTCGGCAGCACGCCCATCTGGCCCTCGCTGCCGGGGATCACTACCAGGGTTGCCTTGGTCGTGTGGTACAGCTCGCGCAAGCGCGAGACCACCTCAACTTCTATGGGCATCGGTGTCTCCCTTCTGCCCTACGCGGCGGCGCGCGTTTCTTCGGCCTGGGCCTCCGCGTACCGCTCGACCACTTCGTCGATCAGCCCGGCCATGTAGAACATCTGCTCCGGGATGTGATCCAGCTCGCCGTCGAGGATCATGCGGAACCCGCGCACCGTCTCGGCCACGGGCACGTAGCGCCCTTCGCGGCCCGTGAACTGTTCCGCCACGAACATCGGCTGGCTGAGGAAGAACTGGATGCGGCGGGCGCGGCCTACGATCGCCTTGTCTTCTTCCGAAAGCTCGTCGATGCCCAGGATGGCGATGATGTCCTGCAGGTCCTTATAGCGCTGGAGCACCTGCTGCACGTCGCGCGCGGTGCGGTAGTGATCTTCACCTACCACCAGCGGATCGAGCACGCGGCTGTTACTCGCCAGCGGGTCCACCGCCGGGAAAATCGCCTGCGCCGCGATCTGCCGGTCGAGCGCGATCGTACCATCCAGGTGCGCGAACACCGCGACCGGGGCCGGGTCGGAATAGTCGTCGGCGGGCACGTACACGGCCTGCAGCGACGTGATCGAGCCGGTCTTGGTGCTGGTGATGCGCTCCTGAAGGTCGCCCATCTCCTGCGCCAGCGTCGGCTGGTAGCCCACGGCGGAGGGCATACGGCCCAGCAGCGCCGACACTTCCGAACCGCTCAGCGAGAAGCGGAAGATGTTGTCGATGAACAGCAGCACGTCGCGGCCCTGGTCGCGGAAATATTCCGCCATCGCCAGCCCGCTCAGCGCCACGCGCAGACGCACGCCCGACGGCTCGTTCATCTGGCCGAAGACCATCGCCGTCTGGTTGATCACGCCGCTTTCGATCATTTCGTGATAGAGCTGCGTGCCTTCACGCGTCCGCTCACCCACGCCCGCGAACACCGAGAATCCGGCGTGCTCCTTGGCGATCGAGCGAATCAGCTCCATGATGATGACGGTCTTGCCCGTGCCCGCGCCGCCGAAGATCCCGGCCTTACCGCCACGACGGAACGGCGCGATCAGGTCGATGACCTTGATGCCCGTCTCGAACATTTCGACGTCGGTTGCCTGCTCGTCGAATGACGGCGCGGAACGATGAATCGGATACCGCAGATCGGTGACAACATCGTCTTTGCCGTCGATGGCCTTGCCAAGCACGTTAAAAATTCGTCCCAGCACTGTCTCACCTACCGGGACCTGGATCGGTGCTCCGGTGGTAAAGGCGGGCACGCCGCGCTGCAAGCCGTCGGTGGTGTCCATCGCCACCGTACGGACCGCGCCGCCGCCCAGGTGCTGCTGCACTTCCAGGATCAGGTCGTCCTGGCCGTCGCGCGGCACGCGGATCGCGTCGTAGATATCGGGCAGTCCCGCATTGTCAGGGAATGCCACGTCCACCACGCCGCCCAGAATCTGAGAAACGACGCCCTTCACTTCCTCTTTAGTCATCGCTACCATGCTGTAGTGTCCTCAATTCTCCTGTGCGACGGGGGCTTAGCCCTTTTGGTCGAGAGCCTCGACGCCGCCGATGATGTCCAAAATCTCACTGGTAATCGCAAGCTGGCGCGCCTTGTTATATTCCAGCGTGAGCATCTCCGACAGCGTTTCCGCGCTCGATGAGGCGTTGCGCATGGCGACCATACGCGCGCTGTGCTCGCTCGACAGGCTCTCGCGCAGGGCCTGCAAGATCTGAAGCTCGGTGAAACGCGGCAGCACTTCCTGAAGGATCGCCTCGGCGCTCGGCTCGTAAGTGTAGACGCGGTGCGCGTTGTGCACTTCCGGGCTGGCCTGCACGAGATCGAGAATCGCGCGGCTCGACGGCTCGAAGGGCTTCAACGGCAGCAGGTGCAGCACCTGCGGACGCTGCGTCATGGTGTTCACGAACTGCGTATAGGCGATGAACACCTCGTCCACCGTGTGATTCAGGAATTCCTCGAAGATCGTCTGCGCGATCGGTGCAACGTCTTCCAGGTCCGGCCCGGCGGGCAGATTCGAGAACTCCGCGACGATGGTCTGCTGCTTGAGATACGCGGGGGCATCCGGGTTCGCCCTCTGCCGCGCGATCCAGCGCCGGACGAGGTCGCGGCCTTTGCGGCCTACCGTCACCCAGTGCACCGGACGCTCGTACTGCTCGACGAAAGTCATCGCGCGCCGCACAATGTTCGTGTTGTACGCGCCCGCCAGCCCGCGATCGCCGGTGATCAGCACCACGGCGATCCGCTTGACGTCGGGGCGCACTTCCAGCAGCGGGTGCAGCGGCGTGCCGCGGCTCTGCGCCGCGACGTTCACCAGCACCTCGTACGCATACTGCGCGTAGGGGCGGCTCGACATGGCCGCGTTCTGCGCGCGGCGTACTGCCGACGCGGATACGGCTTCGAGCGCGTGTGTCACCTGGTTGATGTTCTGCACCGAATTGATTCGGCGCTGAATTTCTCGTGCGGTGGGCATCGCTACGTCCTCTCCGCGCTAGGCTTGCGCTGCTGCCGGTTCGGTCGTGCGCGCCCACGTCTCGTTAAAAGCGTCGATGGTGTCCACGATGATTTTGTCGATCTCGTCGGTCAGCTTGTAATCCGCCGCCTTGACCACCTGCTCGAAGTCCGGCTGGTTGGTGTGGAAGAAGGTCAGGAAGCGCTCTTCCCAGTCCTTCACCTGCGCCACCGGCACGTGATCCAGCTTGCCGCGCGTGCCCGCCACCAGCAGCGCCACCTGATCGCCCAGCGGGGTCGGCTGGTACTGCGGCTGCTTCAGCAGTTCCTGCAAGCGCATACCACGGTCGAGCTGCTGCTGCGTGGCCTTGTCCAGGTCCGAGCCGAACTGCGCGAACGCGGCGAGGCTGCGGAACTGGGCCATTTCCAGCTTCAGGCGGCCCGCGATCTTACGCAGGATCTGGCGCTGCGCGTCACCACCGACGCGGCTGACGCTGATACCCGTATTGATCGCCGGGCGGACGCCCGCGTAGAACAGGTCCGTTTCGAGGAAGATCTGGCCGTCGGTGATCGAAATCACGTTCGTCGGCACGTACGCCGAGACGTCGCCCAGCAGCGTCTCGATGATCGGCAGCGCCGTCAGGCTGCCGCCGCCGCGTTCCTCGGACATCTGCGCCGAGCGCTCCAACAGGCGACTGTGCAGATAGAACACGTCGCCGGGATACGCTTCACGCCCAGGCGGACGGCGCATCAGCAGCGAAACCTGCCGGTAGGCCCATGCATGCTTGGACAGGTCGTCGTAGACGATCAGCGCGTCCTTGCCCTGCTCCATGAAGTACTCGCCCATCGCCGTGCCCGCATAGGGCGCGATGTACTGCAGCGCGGCGGGGTCGGATGCGGACGCCACGACCACGATGGTCGAGTCCATCGCGCCGTGTTCTTCCAGGGTCGCCACCACCCGCGCCACCTGCGCGCGCTTCTGACCGATGGCGACGTAAATCGAAATTACGTTTTCGTCGCGCTGGTTGATGATCGCGTCGAGCGCGATGGCGGTCTTACCCGTCTGGCGGTCACCGATGATCAGCTCGCGCTGGCCGCGACCGATGGCGAACATCGCGTCGATCGCGCGGATACCGGTTTGCAGCGGGCGATACACGTTGCGGCGGTCGATCACGCCGGGGGCGATGCGCTCGGCAGGCAGGGATTCGCTGCTGCGAATCGGTCCCTTGCCGTCGATGGGACGGCCAAGCGCGTCTACCACGCGCCCAACCAGCCCCTCACCCACCGGGACCGAGATCACGCGGCCCGTACCGCGCACCTCGTCGCCTTCACGGATTTCGGTGTAGTCACCCATGATGATCACACCGACGTTATCCGCTTCGAGGTTGAACACCATACCCACCACGCCGTTTTCGAACTGCACCAGTTCGGACGCGCGGATATGGTCCAGCCCTACGACGCGAGCGATACCGTCGCCAACTTCTTCGACGGTTCCGACCTCAACCGCCTTCAGTTCACGCTCAAAGCTCGCTATTTGCTCCAATAAACCTTTGGTCAGATCGCTTGTTAGTTCCGCCATGTAGGGTTGTCTCCTTGCAGCCTGGGGATCTCAGCCTGTGCGTAACGTGCAAATAGTACCTGTTTTGCGCAGATTATTCACATTTGTTCAGTTTTTTCTAAAAGAGATAAACGTTGGGTCGGACGGCAGGGATGGATGGGCGCAAACGGACGACGTCCTTTGTTAAGAATAGTACAATTAAACGAAAAAATCAAAAATTTATCTGACTTTCTCGTTCAGTTTGCCTCTACCCGATTTTCCACGCCGACAGACATCGCGGCATATTCCCAAAATAATCCGGTCATCACCGCGACCTCACCCCCGGCCCCTCTCCAGTCTGGGCTGGTTGAGGGGGCGACAGTAACTTTTTCGCAGCGCATCGCACATGCTTCTAGGGCATGTTTTGAGCGAGAGACTGCGAGATTCGGAAGAGACAGTGCGCGTTTCGTTGGCTATCTCTTCCCTCAGCAGAATCTAGTGTCGCCCCCTCAGCCAGTCTGGGCTGGAGAGGGGAGACAAGCACGGCCTCACAGTCCGGCTTGCCCTACCCGGCCTTGCTGACGACGAGCGAGGCAAGCCCCGCCCCTACGGAAGTCTGCGCTGCGCACCGCTCGTCCGGTTTTCATCCCCCCGGCCCATTTCTGATTGGGAAAGGGCCGGGGAACAGGGTCGCTTTTGCCTAACAACTTCAAACTAACGACTAACGACTACCCGCCGCTAATCGCCTTCGTCGTCGCCGTTCTGCTCGGGATGCCGTCCCGCCAGCCGCGATACCTTCCGTCCGCCGCCCAGCCCGACGCTGCGCTGGTACGCGGCCCAAATCGCCCGCGCCACCACCGTGCGCAGGTTGCCTTTTTCCAGGTGATAGATCGCCTCTGCCGACGTGCCGCCGGGGCTGGTAACCTGATTGCGCAGCACTGCCGGGTGCTCGCCCGACGCCGCCGCATATTCGACCGAGCCGCGCATCGTCTGGATCACGAGCTGCTCCGCGACGTGCCGCGAAAAGCCCATGTGCACGCCCGCATCGATCATCGCTTCCATGAACATGAACACGTACGCCGGGCCGGTGCCGCTGAGCGCCGTCGCCATGTTCAAATAATCTTCGTCGCGCACGTAAATTTCCTGGCCCAGCGCTTGCAGCAGCGCCTGCGCCAGCTGCCGCTGATCTTCCGGCACTTCCGGCGTCGCCGCCCACACGCTGATCCCCTGCCCGATGCGTGCCGGGGTGTTGGGCATGGCCCGCACGACGTAGGGGTTCGCCAACCCGTCCGCGATGGCCCGGATCGGCACGCCCGCGACGATGCTCAGCACCAGCGAGCAGTTGCGCGCGCCGGAGCGGATCTCCGGCAGCACGTCTTCGAGCACCTGCGGCTTGACCGCCAGCACCAGCAGATCGGCTTCCGTGGTGGCTTCCACGTTATCCGTCGTGAAGCGCACGCCGTAGCGTTCGGCCAGTTCTTCTCCGCGCTCCGTGCGCGGCTCGGACGCGATGATCTGCTTGGGATCGACCATGTTCCGCTTGATCAGGCCGTGGATCATCGCCTCGCCCATGTTGCCGCCGCCGATAAACGCCAGGGTGAGATCCTCAAACATGTGACGCTCCTTGTGCGCTCGTGTTGTTGGACGTTCGCGCCGGATGGCGCATCAGGCAAGCGCCAACCAACCGCCGATTGCGCTGCGTGTGGCCGCGCGGTAAGACAGAAGGATACAGTAGGGAGATAGTATGACACACCACGAGAGAATTTCAATCCCGGTCTTGCTTCGCTGTTGGGGTCCGGTGCTGGCGATGATGGCGCTGTTGTTCGTCAGCTCTGCCCAGCCCAAGATCGAGCACCCCGGCGCGGAGTCGGTCTACTTCTCCGGCGCGATGCCGATCTTCCCCGGCGGCTGGGACTTCATCATCAAAAAGAGCGGCCATATGCTCGCCTATGGGCTGCTGGCCGCTCTGTTATTCCGTGCGTTTGCCGCTACCTATACGCCTTCCACCGCCGGATTTGCCGCCCTCGCCGCGGCGATGAGCTTCGCCGTCAGCGACGAACTGCACCAGACCTTCGTGCGCGGGCGTCACGCCTCGGTGACGGATCTCGGCTTCGACTTCGTGGGCGCGGCGCTGGCGGTGGTGGTCCTGTGGACCGCCTCGCGCTGGCGGACGCGCGTGCTGCTCGCTCAGCGCAGGTAATACGCCATGTGCTGCAAGTGCACCACCGGATCGATGTGCTGAACGTGCACGGTCGGCGGCACGACCAGCGTGATCGGCGCGTAATTCAGGATCGCGCGCACCCCGGCCTCGACGAGTTGATCCGCGACGGCCTGCGCCGCCTCGGCGGGCACGGCGATCATCGCCACCTGAATGCTCTGCCGCTGGATCTCGTCTTTCATGCGATCGATCGGCAGCACTTCCAGGTCGTTGATCTTCTCGTTGATCTTGTCGGCGTCGTTATCGAACAGGCACGTCACCAGGAACCCGCGCGGCTGGAATCCGCGATAGTTGGCGACGGCGCGCCCCAGGTCACCGATGCCGACCACCGCCATCGGCCAGTGACGATCGACCTGGAGGATCTGGCGGATCTGATCGTAGAGGAACCGGACGTTGTACCCGGTCCCCTGCTTGCCGAACTCACCGAAATGCGACAGGTCCTTGCGGATCTGCGCGGAGCTGATCCCCAGCCGCTCGCCCAGTTCGTGCGACGACGTGTAATCTTTTTCGTCTAGGATCATGTGGTTGAGCGCTCGCAAGTAGATCGGCAAGCGGCCAATGACAATGTCTGGAATGGTGGGAGTATTCGCCATCAGGATCCGCAAACGGGCTGCCTCTCCGGTGATCCAGAGGGCTCCCGTTTCCTCCTTTCGCACATGCAGCGCCCAAAAACAATGATGTTCTAAGTGTGAATACTAGAGCAATCCTAGCACAGATGTAGCATGAAAACAATTCGCACGGCAGAACAGACTGTGACAAAACCCGTCCATTTCGCCCCCCATGTCCCCGCCCCGCCATCGCCGCCGGATTCCGCCGTATCCTTGCTTTCAGGAATGTCGCCTAAATCCACCCTATCGATAAGTTCCAACAAAGGCAAGGCACGTCTAAGCACACGTGTAATATCCATTTACCAGCATCCAGAGCAATTGGGGCCAAAAAGTTTTATACTTCTGGTGGAAAGTAAGGGTTACGTCGAGGAGCTGATGCCCGCACTCACTGCGTACGCCGTCGGTCGGGTCGCTCGACCGGGCAGAAACCGTCATGTCGCAGCACGCTGAATACTCCCGCCGCCGCTTCCTGGGGCTGGCCGGGATCACGTCGATGGCCGCCGGGCTGACCTGCGCGACCGGCGCGGCGGGCTACCTGCTGATCACCGCCGTCCGGCGCAGCCACGGCGCAGCCGGACCCACCGCGACCCCGCGTCCGCTGGCGCTCAAGCAGATCGACCGCCCCACGATCATCTCCCGCGCCGGTTGGGGCGCGCGCGAGCCGGATCACGAAGCCGAGAATGAATCCGGCTTTTACAGCCTGCTCAACGAAGAAGGCTGGCGCGAATATGAGGGCGATCTGCGGGACACCTACACGACCGTGGTCGTGCACCACTCCGTGATCGTGGAGTCGGATGACGAGGCCACCATGCGCGAGATCCAGGATCTGCACATGGACGATCGCGGCTGGGCCGATATCGCCTACCATTTCGGCGTCGGCACGACCGGGGTCGTGTTCGAAGGCCGCGCGATGGATGTACGCGGCACGCACGTCGAGGGCGCCAACACGGGCAGCATCGGCGTGGTGTTTTTCGGCAACTTCGAGGAAACCGTGCCCACCGCCGAACAGATCGTATCGGGCCAGCGCCTGATCGATTGGCTCGCCCTGCGCCTGGAACTGACGCACCTGGCCGGGCACAAAGAATTCAACGACTTCACCGACTGTCCGGGCCGTAACCTGAGCTATTACCTGGAAGCGCTGGCCGAATCTGCCGGGCTGGAACTGGGAACGAGCGGCTACGGGCAGCCGAAGACCTAATTCTGGCGTTTACGACCGGCATTCAGGGTAATGATCGCACTTGCACGGTAAGAGTTGGGCTGTTACCATCATACTGCGCTCATCGGGATGCTCCGAAAAAGCGCGTGGAGCGGCGGTGACAGGCTGGGTGAGCCAGCGTGCACCCAGAATCGATACGGCAAACCAGCATGTCCGATACCACTACCCCACACATGTTTCAGGACCCAAGTATGCAGGCGGCCAATACCAGCGTGCTCGAAGGATTGGGCCTGCTTGCGAGTTATTTCGGTTTCAGCAAAGTTGTCGGCCAGTTATTTGGTGCGCTGCTGCTCAGTCCTCGTCCGCTCAATCTCGACGAAATGATGGAGCATCTGGGCATCTCGAAGGCCAGCGTCAGCATGAACCTGCGCTCGCTGGAACACATGGGCATCGTGCACGAAGTCTGGATCAAAGACGACCGGCGCAAGTATTACCGGCCTGAGAGCGACTTCTGGCGCATCATGACCAACGTGCTCAGCAGCCGCGAGCTGCGCGACGTCAACCAGGCGCTGCGCGTCCTGCGCGATAACGCCGAATCCATCCAGAACGCCATGCCCAAAATGGACTCGGACGAACGCAAGTTGGCCGATTTCTACATTAACCGGCTCGATCAGCTTCAGGACTTTTTCGGGCTGGCGAAGCTGGTACTCACCTCGATCATCGAGCAGGCACAGAACCAGCCGGACGTAAACGATTTTAAGCGGCTGGACTTCGAGTAGGAGCGCGATCGAACGCCCCGACTATCTGAAATTAATAGTTATTTCAAATTGACGGAGGCGTTCAATCTTCGTATAATTCTTTTAGAAAGTTCTAAAAGACACAAACAATCCGCTCCACATCCCCCAGGCTGCGGGCGGCGTTGAGTAACAAAACGGGAGACTGCATGGCACTCGAAGATCTTATCAAGGCGGTAGATGAGCAGCTGCTCTCCGTGACCCAAAGCTCCGTCCCCGTCCTGCAAGACGCCAGCCACCACATCCTCGCCGCCGGGGGCAAACGGCTGCGCCCGCGTCTGGTTCTGCTGGCGAACGCCGCCGTCAACGGCCCAACGCCCGCCGACGCGGTCCCGCTGGCGGTTGGCATCGAGCTGATCCACACCGCGACCCTGGTGCACGACGACATCAACGATCACGGCACGATGCGCCGTGGCCGCGAGACGGTCAACGCGCGGTGGGGCGGCACGGTCGCCCTGCTGACCGGCGACTTCATGTTCACCAAGGTCTACCAACTGATGGCGACCTACCCCGGCGAGATCAACGCGATCCTGGCCGACGCAACCGCGACCCTGGTCGAAGGCGAGACGCTGCAAATTCTGGCCTCCAAGCAGGGCACGCTCGACCGCGACACGTACATGGAGATCATCGCCAAAAAGACGGCCTCGCTGTTCGTGGCGGCGGTCGAACTGGGCGCGACCATCGCGCACGCCCCCGCCGGTTGGGTGACGGGGCTCAAAGACTACGCGTTCAACCTGGGGCTGGCGTTCCAGATCGAAGACGACATCCTCGACCTGAGCGGGGACGCGGAAACGCTCGGCAAAAACGCGGGGATCGACGTGGCGCAGGGGCGCGGCCTTGCGGTCGCCATGCAGGGCGGTCGTCCGTCCGGCAATGGCGTCACGATCGAGCTTGCCAACGACAGCCTGCCCGCCGTGGAAGGCTTTGGCGATTCGCTGCTCGAAGCGGTCACCAAGGGCCGCGAGAAGGCACGTGAATACGCCGATCTCGCCGTGCAGAGCCTGGACGTGCTGCCCGCCTCCCCCGCCCGTGACGCGCTGCGCGCGCTGGCGTATCAGGCCGTCAACCGCGACCACTGATGCTGCCCTCCGCGTTTCATCACGCGCCGGAAGGCTACCGCTGCCCGTTCTGCCAGCTGGCGCAGGGCCAGCCCGACGACAAGGTATGGAGCACACCCGATCACGTCGTCTACCGTGACGATCTCGTCTACGCGATGATCGCCTCGCACCAGTCGCCGGTCAATGCCGGGAATACGCTGGTCATCCCCACCACGCACTACGAGAACCTGTACGAGCTGCCCGCCGAGGTCGGTTTGCGGATTCACCTCGTGGCGCAGGCGGTCGCGCTGGCGATGAAGGCCGCGTGGTCCTGCGACGGCGTCTCGACGCGCCAACACAACGAGCCTGCTGGAAACCAGGATGTCTGGCACTACCACCTGCACGTCACCCCGCGCTACTCCGGCGACAACTTCTACGCCACCTACCTGCAGCGGCGTTTCCTCATGCCCACCGAGCAGCGCGCGGAGCTTGCCGCGCAGCTGCGGGAAAAGCTGCCGGAACGGGTAAACGGCGCGTAATCCGTCTCCCCCTACTCTCTGCCACTTAATTTCCTATAGTTCCCCCGACTTTCCCGCATGTAATTTCATGCTATGCTGTGATCACGCGGCACGGGGAAGTGAGGTCCAATGAACGAGGAACAGTACGCGATTCTAATGCAGGGCGTGGATGTTTGGAATGAGTGGCGCGCAGTGAACATAGATCAAGGCTTTGAGATTGATTTAAGCGGCGCACAGCTTAGCAGTTTGAATCTCAGTTCCGTTAATCTCAGTACGGCAAATCTGGAGGATGCCGTGTTCCGCCTGACGAACATGCAGATGGCCGATTTAAGTTGGAGTTTTTTGGACAGGGTGGTATTCGATCGTGTAAACCTAAATGGTGCACAATTTTATGAATCCAACGTGCCTGGGACACATTTTACTGATACTGATCTTAGCCTTGCAGACTTTGGAGAAAGCGATCTGTACGAAGCCGCATTTGTCAGGTGTACCATGGTAGGCACCAGCGTAAAAAATACTAGTTGGTTTCACACGATTCTGAATGACATCGACCTATCGGAAACTATTGGATTAACCGAAATTGTTCACTTCGGACCAAGCTATATCGACATCAACACTCTTTACCGTTCTCAAGGCAAAATCCCAGACGTTTTTCTGCGCGGCTGCGGCGTCCCCGAAAACTTGATCACCTACTTGCCTTCCCTTCTCGGAAAAGGCCTTGAGTTTTATTCGTGCTTCATCAGCTACAGCCACGCCGACAAAGCATTTGCGCGCCGGATACACGACACATTACAGGGGCGCGGTATACGCTGCTGGCTAGATGAGCACCAAATGAACCCCGGTGATGATATTTACGAGGAAATTGATCGTGGTATCCGTCTATGGGACAAAGTCATTCTCTGCGCGTCGGAACATTCCCTCACAAGCTGGTGGGTTGATAACGAACTCGACACACTTTTTGAAAAAGAACGCGAGCTAACCAGACAGCGCGGCCAGAAGGTTAAAGCATTGATCCCACTCGATCTCGATGGCTACCTGTTCAGTGACGAGTTCACGAGCGGCAAGAAACGCCAGATTCAATCCCGCATTGCCGCCGATTTCAAAGGCTGGGAGCACGATAACGCCATTTTCGAGCGCGAAATTGAGAATGTCATCAGAGCGCTGCGCACAGATGGCGGCAAAGAGCCACCGCCAACGCCGAAGCTCTAGCCGAATCCTCCGCTCACCAACCGGGACCCCGCCCCGGGTTGACGCCCCTCACGCGGCGCGCTAAACTCCCGCGCCATGAGCTATGATGAAGCAACCATTACCGTAAAAAGTGGCAACGGCGGCAACGGCTTGATCGCGTTCCGCCGCGAGAAATACGTACCTCGGGGCGGTCCCAGCGGCGGCGACGGCGGCAAGGGTGGCGACGTGTACCTCGTCGTCAGGCCGACCCTCAACACGCTGATCGTCTTCAACCAGAAGCATTCGTTTCAGGCGCAGCACGGCGAGCACGGCGGCCAGAGTGACCGTACCGGGCATGGCGGCGACGATCTGTTGATCGACGTCCCGCCGGGAACCATCGTGCGCGATGCCGACACGGGGGCGCTGATCGCGGACCTCGTGGAGCCGGATCAGCGCGTCATGGTCGCCAAGGGCGGGCGCGGCGGGCGCGGCAATGCGCGCTACGCCACCAGCACCAACCAGGCCCCGCGTTACGCCGAAAAAGGCGAGCCGGGCGAGGAGCGCCGCTTGCAGCTCGAACTCAAGCTGCTGGCCGATATCGGGCTAGTGGGCGTGCCCAACGCGGGCAAATCGACCCTGCTGTCCGTCCTCAGCAACGCCAAGCCGAAAATTGCCGATTACCCCTTCACCACCCTGGAGCCGAACCTCGGCGTGGCGATGATCGATCACCGCGATCTGGTCCTGGCCGATATTCCGGGGCTGATCGAAGGCGCGCACGCGGGCGTTGGCCTGGGCCACGACTTCCTGCGCCACATCCAGCGCACGCGCGTCCTGATTCACGTGCTCGACGGCAGCGCGGAGGACCCGCTGGCCGACTTCCACCAGATCAACACCGAGCTGGCGCTGTTTGACGAGCGTCTGGGCGAAAAACCGCAGGTCGTCGCGTTCAACAAAATGGATCTGCCCGACGCGCAGGCCCGCTGGCCGGAGGTTCGCGCCGCGTTGGAAGCCCTCGACTACGAGGTGATCGCTATTTCCGCCGCGACGCACCTCAACACGCGCGACGTGCTCATCCGCGCCATGCAGATTCTGGACGATCTGCCAGAAGAAACGCCCGACGAAGACACCGAAAAGCCCGTGTATCAGTTGGGCGAAGATCCATTTGCGTTTGAAGTCTCGCGCGACCGGCACGGCGAGTTTCACGTAACCGGCAAGCGCATCGAGCGTGCCGTCGCCATGACCTACTGGGATTACGATCAGGCCGTGGCGCGCTTCCAGCGCATCCTCGAATCGATGGGCATCGCCAAGGCCCTGCGGAACGCAGGCGTCCAGAACGGCGACACGGTGCACATCGGTGACATGGAGTTTGAATGGGAAGACTGAGCCTCGCCGCCAGCGCGGTGAGGGGGGCCAATCCAGCGCGCGGGAAACGAATCGGGATCTTCGGCGGGACGTTCGACCCGCCGCACGTCGGCCACCTGATCCTGGCCGAAACGTCAGCCAGCAGCCTCGCGCTGGACTGTGTGTTGTTCACGCCCGCTGCCGATCCGCCCCACAAGTCTGCCTCGGACGTGCGCGCCAGCGCCCCACACCGCGCCGCGATGGTCGAGCGCGCAATCGCGGATAACGACCGCTTCGCCCTGTGCCGCGCGGACCTCGACCGGCCCGGCCCGCACTATACCGTCGATATGCTGCGTCTGGTCCGGGCCGACTATCCCGGCGCGGACCTGTTTTTCCTGATCGGTGGCGATTCCCTGCGCGACCTGCCCACCTGGTCGCGCCCGGCGGAGCTGATCACGCTGGCGACGCTCGGCGTGATGCGCCGCCCCGGCTACACCCCCAACTTCGACGACCTGGAGCGCCACATCCCCGGCATCCGCGAGCGCATCGCCTGGATCGACGCGCCGCTGATCGAGCTGTCCGCCTCACACATCGCGGCGCAGATCGCGGCGGGCGTCAGCGTGCGCTACCAACTGCCGGACGCCGTTTGCGCGTACGTCGAGGAACACCACTTGTATAGGAGGTCCGACGATGGACGTGATGAATCCTAACGTGACACAGGCTCACCCGCGTATGGCGCGGCGCACTGGGCCTTTTGCCCCCCTGATCGCCGCCCTGCTGCTGGCTGCGCTGGTCGCGTCCGGCTGCGGATCGCCCGCCGCCGCCCAGGGACCGGAAGCGACCGAAGAAGCCGGGCCGATCATCGTGGAGCCGATTGGAACCGCCGAAGTCGAGCCGCTGATCACCTCGACCCCGACGCCGACCGCCACGAACACGCCGGAGCCGTCCACCACGCCAACCGTGTCCGCGCCGACCCTCGTGCCGCCGACCCTCGTGCCCAGCCAGTTGACGCCCACGCCTTCCACGCCATATGAGCAGTCCGGTCTCATCAACGCCCAGGAATCGCAGACGCTGCGCGTCGGCACGTATTACAACGCCTACCCCTTCGCGTGGCTGAATGAAACCGGCGAAATCGACGGCTACGAAGCCGACATTATGCGCGCCATTGAGATCGAGCTGGGCATCAGCGTGCAGTGGGTCCAGGTCACGCGCCAGAACGACATCACCATGCTGTTGAACGGCGACGTGGACGTGTTGATCGGCACGCAGGTGCACTCGCGCGACCGCGACAACCTGCTCGACTACACGCACCCGTACTATCTCAACGAGGAGCGCATGGTCGTCCGTGCCGACAGCCCCTATTCCGACCTCGCGTCGATGGCGGGCGTGCCCGTCGCGGTCGAGATCGGCACGCGCAGCGAGCGTGTTCTGCGCCAGTGGATGGAACAGACCGGAATCAGTATGGACATCCGCACCTATATGTCGCAGAACGCCGCGCTGGACGCGCTGGCAACGGGCGAAGTCGAAGGCATGGTTGGCCCGCTGGACAGCCTGCGCCGCGCCGGACGCCAGCAGATGCGTCTGATCGATCAGGTCGTCGCGTACGAGCCGTACGCGATCGCCATGCGCCGCTTCGACGTCAACCTGCGCAACGTGCTCGACCGCTCCTTGCAGCGCCTGAAGGCCAGCGGTCGCCTGGACGAGATCTTCGACCAGTGGTTCCCCAGCGATGACATGAACTTCGACGCGCTGGTGCCGGTCTATGGCAGCCTGTACGAAGACGAGCGCGTCCTGGCCGACTTCAACGCCGACATGCCCTACCCCGCCAGCTCGATCATGGACCGTATCCAGAGCGGCCAGCCGATCCGCGTGGCGGGCATCATGCAGGAGGGCGAAGAAGCGCCCGCCGGGGTTCGCATCACCAACGCGCTCAACAAGGCGATGGTCGAGGAAATGGCGCGGCGCTGGGGCGCGCAGATCGAATACGTGCCCAACTCCGCGCAGAACGCCGTCGATCTGGTCGCCAACGGCGAAGCGGATCTGGCCGTGGGTGTCAGCCCGCGCTGGGACGGCGCGGATCGCGTCGAGTATTCCCTGCCCTACATCCAACACGGCAACCGCCTGATGGTCCCCGCCAACAGCGAGATCGAAGGCTTTTCCGACATGCGCGGCACGGGCTGGTGGATCGGCTTCTTCGCGGATTCGGCAGGCGACGAGGATCGCATCTTGCAGTTGGCCGAGATGTTCAACGTCAAGAACAACGTCTCGACCTTCGCCATCCAGCGCGAAGACGAAGCAGTCTATACGATGGTCGTGGAAGACAACATCAAGGCCATCTTCGGGGACAGCCTGCGCCTGCTGGCGCTGGCCCGCGAAGCCGATCCCGACTCGGTGAAGATCCTCGATACGCCCTACGGCGACGTGCTGCCCATCACCCTGGCTCTGCCCCGCAACGACGCGGACTTCCGCGCCCTGGTCGATTTCACGCTGCAGGACATGGCCCAGGACGGCACGTACCAGCGCCTGTGGTCGGAGACTTTCGCCCTGGGCGATCCGCTGACCATCCTGCCCTGGCCGCAGGTCAACCCGGACTCGCACGTCAGCGACGCCGCGATGGGCTAAGCGCCCGCCCCCAAAAACCACAATTAGCGGGCGATCATCCACGCCCGCTTTTGTTTGGCATATTTCATATGCGCGTATATAATATGCGCACATATGAAATCACAGGAAACTGGCATGCACCCCACTCACTATTGGATTGGCGTCGTCTCTCACAGCCACGTTCAACGGGGCGTCGAAGGCGGCTTTATACAGCTCAATCACGGCAAAGCCGCGCCGCTGCGCCGCATGGCCGTGGGCGACTGGTTCGTCTTCTACTCGCCGCGCACCGACTACCCTGCCGGGGAGCCGCTTCAGGCGTTCACCGCCCTCGGACGGATCACCAGCGACACGATCTATCAGGTCGAGATGGCCCCGGACTTCATCCCCTTCCGCCGCGACGTGACGTTCCTTCCGTCCCAGCCCGCGCCGATCGCGCCCATGCTGGACGCGCTGTCCTTCATCCACGACCGCCAGCACTGGGGTTACGTCTTCCGCACCGGGCATTTCAGCGTGCCCGAAGCGGATTTCCGCCGCATCGCCGCCGCGATGGGAGTGGATATCGATGCCTGACGCGCCCTTCCGCTATTCCTCCGCGGACGACAGTCCCGGCTTTTTGTTGTGGCAGGTCACAAATCACTGGCAGCGGGAGCAGCGCGCTGCCCTGGAGCCGCTCAACCTGACGCACGTGCAATACGTGCTGCTGGCGGTGGGGGTGTGGCTCAGCCGCGGCGGGGACGCGATCACCCAGGCGCAGATCGCCGCCGAAGCGCGCATCGATCCGATGATGGCGTCCCAGGTGCTGCGCACGTTGGAGGACAAGAGGCTGGTTCGCCGCGCGCCGCATCCCACCGACAGCCGCGCGAAGGCGGTCGAGGTGACGGACGGGGGACGCGCGTTGGCCGCGCAGGCGACGCAGGTCGTAGAAGATGTGGACGAGCGGTTTTTCGCCACCGCCGGGCCCGATCTCCCGGCGCTGGTCGCGGTGCTGCGCCGCCTGAGCCGCACGCCGTGAGCCCCTACTCTAAACACGCAGGAGCGTGGTGATGCTCTTTGATTCTTAAATCCGGCAAAACCAGGGCGGGTTAGAAACCCGCCCCTACAAAACCCCGTTG
>NZ_DAISHJ010000019.1:47957-67308 GCF_036822615.1 Aggregatilinea sp.
TCCAATCCGGGTTGGAGAGGGGCCGGGGGTGAGGTCGCGTTTGCTCTTGCTGGCCGCTCTTGCTCCTGGCTAGTCGCTAACTGCTAACGGCTCACCGCTCCCGTCAGCTTGCGCTGAAGAAGCCGCGCGGCGCGAGGCTGAGCACGTAAAAACTGCGCGGGCGGCCCTGCCAGCTCCCCTGCACGAAGTCGGTGATGATGTACCCCTCGCTCAACAGGGTCCGCAGCGCGCCGCGCACGTGATCGCGCCATGCCGCGGCCAGCTCGGGCACGTCCACGTGCAGCGCGCCGAACTCAAACGGAATTTCGAGCAGCAGCATGGTCGCCTCACCCATTGAATGCAGCGGCTCCGGCTGCGGCCACGGCTCGCCCGGCTGCGACGGGTTGATCACCGTCGCATTGCCGTCCAGGTATTGATCCAGCCCTAACTGCATACGCCGCCCGGTCAGCCGCTCCTCGACGCGGCGGTTCGTGACCCACCACTCGATCACGAGCCGGTCGGCGGCGCTCTGCGGGTGGCCATCCGTGCCGTAATAGTCGGCCACAAATTCACCCGTGATCGCGCCAAGCTGGTGCAGGCTCAGATCCGCGTACGCGGCGTTGAGCGGGTCGATCGTCCAGGTGATCAGGCGGATGCCCTGCCGCGTGGCGTAGGCGCGCTGCCCCAGCAGCAGATCGAAGGCCACGTCCTCACGCGCGTCGGGATGCACGCCCAGAAACGTCGTGACCATCTTCAGGTTCGCCATCGCGGGCCGCTTGGGATCGCTGACGTCGGTGCCCAAAAAGCTGATCGACAGCCCGACCAGATCGTCGTTGGTGTAGGCTCCCAGCACCAGTCCGCCGTTTTGCGCCAGCGCAACCAGCGCGGGCTGCGCGAACCGGATCGGCTGCGCGCCAAACGCGGGATGCTCCTGAAACGCGGCGGCGGCGTGCAGGTCGTCCGGCTGTACCAGTGTGCGAAGTTCTGCCATGATGTCCATTACCTTGTGTCTTTCGCGGTCGATGCAGTGAAGCCGACCCGCCCCGCTTACGAGCTGCCGCGCTCGATGGCGGGCAGGACGTGCTCGCCCGGTCTTTCGCGTTTTGCCGTTGATCGATGGCTGACAACCGGCCACGGAGAGCCGCTTTTATACCTGACTGAGTGAAATTCTGAAAAGGAGCGGCGAAAACAACCTCACCCCTGGCCCCTCTCCAATCGGATTGGAGAGGGGAAAAGGGGCCGGGGGTTAAGGGTGAGGTAAACCTCAACCTTCCCTATAAGCCAACCCTTTTCCATTGGCCCCTTAATACGAACGGCGCAGCATGAACCGTGCCAGTTCCGGCAGGTAGTGGCGCTGCGGCATATACGTCAGCAGCGTGTCTTCGAAGCGCACGGGCCGCACCCCGCAGTAATCGTACAGGTTCCCCAGCTTGGCCGTGCGGTTGCCCGCCAGGATATCGAACCACTGGGGCGTCATCGGCCAGCGCGGCACGACGCGGTTCACCATATTGGTCATGACGCGCAGCGTATGCGGCGGCACGGGCAGGATAATGCGGTGCGCGCCCGAAACGCGCATCACCGTGCGGACCATCTCGTGATACGAGACGTATTCCGCCCCGCCGATCTCGATCGTCTGGTCAACGAGGTCGATGCTTTGCAGGCTGTGTTCCAGCGCCGCCACGAGGTCTTTCACGTAGAGCGGATGCAGCAGGCTTTCGCCCTTACCCGGCTGGAAGAACACCACCGGGTTCGACCGCAGCAGCATGGCGATGCCGTTCACGAAGCGATCTTCCGGCCCGAAGATCAGCCCGCAGCGCAGGATCGTGTACGGGATGCCACTGTTGCGCACCAGCCCTTCGACCTGCCCCTTGACCCGCATTAGAAGATAAGCCGATGACGGCTCCGCACCCAACTGGCTCAGGAAGTAGATCCGCCCGATGCGTGCCGATCGCGCCACGGCCACCAGGTTGCGCGTGCCCTGCACGTCCACCCGTTCCAGGTCGCGGCGGCGGCCCCACCACTGCGCGCTCGCCAGGTGGAAAACCGAATGCACGCCTTGCAGCGCCTGGTGCAGGCTGTCGGTATCGGCCAGATCGCCATGCACGATCTGCACGCTGTCCGGCCAGCCCAGATGCCCCAGCCGACCCGCGCGGCGCTGCTCGGTCAGAACGCGCACCGGCCAGCCCTCCTGCGCGAGCTGCGATACCAGATAGCGGCCTACAAGGCCGGTTGCGCCCGTAATTAAGATCATATGCCGTCTTCCTCGCCTCCAGGGTTGGATTATACCATGTCGCTGCGGCATTCCAGCGGGGAGAAGTGCAACGTTTGGCCTCGCAGCGGGTTATACAGTGCGAGGTTAACGTGAAGCGCGCTGTGGCTCAACCGGAAGCCGGGCTATAATCGCGCGGCCCGCCACCATCTCTATCACCGCTTCACGTAAGTGAGCTTAGTGCTGCATCTGTGCAGCTTGACCGGAGGATAGCTCAGTGGAAATGAAACGTGTGGTTGTAACCGGGCTTGGCATTCTGTGTCCGGTCGGCAACTCACCTGACGAAGCCTGGCAAAACGCGGCGAATGGCGTCTCGGGGGCGCAGCACATCCCAGAATTCGAGGACATGGGCCTCGAAGTCACGTTTGGCGCGCCCGTCAAGAACTTCGACCCTGAAGAGTTCCTCGGACGCCGCGAAGTTCGCCGCACCGATCGCGTCACCCAGTTGGGCCTGTACGCGTGCAAGCAGGCGCTTGCTGATTCAAAGCTCGACATCTCCCAGGAAAATCTCTGGGATGTGGGCGTGCTGATGGGCACCGGCATCGGCGGCATCCAGTCGCTGATCGACGGCATCAACACCGTGAACGAAAAAGGCGTCACCAGCGTCAGCCCCCTGCTCCTGCCGATGATGCTGCCCGACAGCCCGTCCGGCAAAATCGCCATTGACCTGGGCCTGCGCGGCCCCAACATGGCGATTGCGACTGCCTGCGCCACCGGCAACAACAGCATTGGCGAGGCCTACGAAATGATCCGGCGCGGCGCAGCCGTCGCCATGCTTGCGGGCAGCACCGAAGCGGGCATGGTTCCGCTGGCGATGTCCAGCCTCAACAACATGCAGGCCATCTCGCGCCACAACAACGATCCTGAGGGCGCGTCGCGTCCCTTCTCGCTGGACCGTGACGGTTTCGTCGTGGCCGAAGGCGCGGGGACGCTGGTGCTCGAAGAACTGGAGCACGCCAAAGCGCGCGGCGCTCACATCTACTGCGAGCTGGTCGGCTACGGCTCCACCTGCGACGCCTACCACGTCACCGCCCCGCTGGAAAGTGGTGAAGGCGCGCAAGAAGCCATGCGCCGCGCCCTGTCGTCCGCCGGGCTTCAACCCGAAGACATCGACTACATCAACGCGCACGGCACCAGCACCAAGTTCAACGATTCCAGCGAGACGAAGGCGATCAAGGCCATCTTTGGCGAGCACGCCTACAACGTCCCAATCAGCTCCACCAAGTCCGTCACGGGTCACCTGATGGGCGCGGCGGGCAGCGTGGAAGCGGTGTTCAGCGTCAAGGCCATTACTGAACAGTTCATCCCGCCCACCATCAACCTGAACGAACCCGATCCCGAGTGCGATCTCAACTACGTACCCAACGTCGGCGTCAGCGCGGAGATCGACTACGTCATGAGCAATTCCTTCGGGTTTGGTGGACACAACGCCGTGTTGATCTTTAGCAAGTACAATGGGTAATGACTGATACAAGCACACGCCAACGCCGTCTCTACGCCAGCCACGTGCTGAACGGCAGTCGCCCGCGTGTCATGCGCTATGCGCACCTCGTCGGATGGGGTATGGAAGTGCCGCTCCAGGTGCTCTCCAACTCCGACCTGGAAGCGATCGTCGAAACCGACGACGAGTGGATCACGACGCGCACGGGCATCAAAGAGCGCCGGATCGCGGAGCAGCACGAGACGACGACCACACTGGCAACGCGCGCCGCGCAAAAAGCGCTGGATGTCGCGGACGTGCTGCCCAGCGAGATCGACCTGATCATCGTTGCGACGGCCACGCCGGAGTATATCTTCCCGAGCACGGCCAGTATGGTTCAGGACCTGCTGGGCGCGAGCAACGCGGGCGCGTTCGATCTCAGCGCGGCGTGTTCCGGCTTCGTCTACGGGCTTGACGTCGCCACCAGCAAGATCCGCTGCGGCTCAATCAACACCGCGCTGGTCATTGGCGCAGAGACGCTCAGCCGCGTGGTGGACTGGACCGACCGGGGCACGTGCATCCTGTTTGGGGACGGCGCGGGCGCGGTCGTGCTTCAGGGCAGCGACACACCCGGCGGCGTCCTCAGCACGGAGCTGCGCTCTGACGGCTCCGGCTGGGACATGCTCACCTTGCCGACCGTCAGCAGCCGCGACACGTACCTGCAAGATGGCAGCCACCAGATGCACCGCATCTACATGGATGGCAAGGGTGTCTACCGGTTCGCCACACGCATCATTGGCGACAGCATCAAAAACGCGCTGGAAAAAGTGGGCCTGACGCCCGATCAGATCAATCTCGTGATCCCGCATCAGGCCAACCAGCGCATCATCGACTACGCCGCCAAAGCGCTGAAGATCCCCGAAGACCGGGTGTACAGCAACGTGGCGAAATACGGCAACACCTCCGCCGCGTCGATCCCGATCGCGCTGGCCGAAGCCGCCGCAGCCGGGCGCATCCGCCCCGGCGACATCGTGGCGATGGTGGGCTTCGGCGGCGGCCTGACCTGGGCCACGGCCATCATCGAGTGGTCCGCGCTGCCGGGCCGCCCGCAGTATTCGATGACCGGTGTGCGTCGCCAGGGCGAATATGCGCTGGCCGGGCTGCGCCGCCCGATCGTGCGCTGGTGGCGGCGGGCGATGCTGCTTTCGCCGGGGTCCCTCATGGGCTACGTGCGCCGCTGGCTGATCAACTTCCGCAACCCCAACCCGGTCCCGCCGGGCAACGACGACGAGTCCAGCGGAAAATAACGCCTCGAACACCGTCTCAACACGAAACGGGGAGCCGCGACCTGCCGCTCCCCGTTTTTTGCGTCCCGCGCTTGCCATTCCGTACAAGACAGGGCCATCCCTGCCGCAGTATGATCGTCTTGTAACGGAACGACCTGCCAGGCCAGACGAAAGGACGAGAGCATGGGAACACTTGGGGCAGGCTTCAGCATGTCGCTGGACGGGTTCATTGCCGGGCCGGACGATGACACGCAGCACGTCTTCGCGTGGATGTTCCAGGGCGACCGGGACATTCAGGTGACCATCGGGGACGAAGACCTGGATCTCAAGCTCACCGAGGAAGGCGAAGGCCAGCGTGAAGGCATGGCGCAGGCGCTCGGCGCGATCCTGTCCGGGCGGCGCATGTTTGAGGTCGCGCGGGCGTGGGGCGGCAAACACCCCCTGGACGTGCCGGTCGTCGTGCTGACGCACCACCCGCCACAGGAATGGCTCGACCGGGCGAATTCCCCGTTCGTCTTCGTGACGGATGGGCTGGAAAGCGCCGTCGCCAAGGCGAAAGAGATCGCGGGCGGCAAAAACGTGGGCGTCGGCGGCGCGGACATCACGCGGCAGTGCCTCAAAGCCGGGCTACTGGACGAAATCGGCATCGACCTCGTGCCGGTGCTGTTGGGGCGCGGCGTGCGGCTGTTCGAGGATCTGGGCATCGAGCCGGTCATGCTGGAAGTCCTGGGCGTCACGCCCGACACTGGCGTCACCCACCTGCGCTACCGCGTCGTCAAACCCTAGCGGCTGTTGTGCACTTTTGGCCCCCCATCCCCTGCTGCGCGGGGACGTCGGGCGAAAAACGGGCGGAGCAAGCCCCGCCCCTACGGATCATAGGTCAATGAGTGCGTCAGCCCGCCGCACGGCATACAAAACGGGACTTCCTGCATGGGGAGTCCCGTTTGCGTGTTACGGGTCAAACGGGCGGTTTACTGCCCGCGCATGGCGTTGATACGGTTCTGCACGTCGGTAAACGCGCCTTCCGAATTCGCAATGGCGGTCCAGCCACTGTCCGAAACCTCGTCAGGAACCCAGTACCGGTCGAGCAAGCATTCCGCGATCCACTCGTCCATCGCGCGCTGCGTCTCGTTGATGCCCCAGTTCAGCACGTTCACGGCATCCTGAATATCGGGATACGCGACGGCGTTGATCGTCACCGGCGTGGTCTGCAGCGGGCTGACGGCGCAGGTCACTTCGATATAGGCCGCCAGCGTGTGCCACTTGTCCGCGATGGGCTGCCACTCGGCACGCGCGTTGTCCAGCGCTGCCTGAAGCTGATCCAGCAGCGCGGCGCGATCCGCCGTCAGCGGAACGGATGCCTGCGGTGCGTCGGCCTGCGGCGCGGTCGTCTGCGGTGCGCCGCTCACATCCGGCAGCGTATTCGCGTCGCCGCTGATCGTGACGACCCAACTTGCCAGCCAGCCGACCCGCCCGTTGTAGTCGAACCGCACCCACATCGAGCGCCCGCTGCCCCAGCGCGCGTTCAGCGCGACGGTAGACCCGGCGGGAAGCTGTCCCAGCACGGCGTCGCTGGTCGATGGGCCGGACCGTACGTTGATCCCGCCGCCGTTCGTGGCCGTCACGCCGCCGGACGCAGCCGCCGGAGCCGCGTCGGGCGTATCGCTGGCGGGCTGGCCGCTCGTCACCGGCAGCACGCCGATGTCGCCGGACCACTCCAGTAGCGTGGCCGAAACCCAGCCCACCGTGCCGTCATAGTTGACCTGAATCCACGAGCTGTTGCCGTTGCGCCCCACCGCCGGGATCGTCGTGCTGACCGGCACGCCGCCCACCTGCTCGAACGACGTCCCGGGGCCGCCGCGCAGCACGGCATCGTAAATCGTCACCACGGAGACGTCGCCCTGCGCGTGCAGCACCGGCACGACCGCCAGCGCCAGCACGATCACCAAAAACAGCGAAAAGAACTTGAAGCCTCGCATAGAATAGTTTTTCCCCCACTTCAAAACGCGCAATATCTTCATTCTATCGGTCAAACCCGGTAAGACTCGTCATAAAACGCGGTCGAACCGGATATTACAACCGGCGATTTCATATTTTTTTCAGGCCGTGTTCGCACACGGCGGCGTTCCGCCCAACTTCGCATTGCTATCTCCCCTGGCGTTCACTATAATCGCCACCGTCCAAATCTCTCAATGATGCTTAGGAAGAACCCTACCGATGAAAAAAATGACCAGCGCCGAAGTCCGCGAGGCGTTCCTTGACTTCTTTGAGGAAATGGGCCACAAGCGCGTGGCTTCGTCCTCGCTCGTACCCGGCAACGACCCCACCCTGCTGTTCACCAACGCGGGCATGGTCCAGTTCAAGGACGTGTTCCTCGGGCTGGACAAGCGCGACTATCCGCGCGCGACGACGTCGCAGAAGTGTATGCGCGTCAGCGGCAAGCACAACGACCTGGAAAACGTCGGCCCGTCGCCCCGGCATCACACCTTTTTCGAGATGCTGGGCAATTTCAGCTTTGGCGACTACTTCAAGCACGACGCGATCCGCTTCGCCTACGACCTGCTGACCCGCGTCTACGGCGTACCGGTCGAGGATCTGCTGTTCACGGTCCACACCAGCGACGACGAAGCCTACGCCATCTGGACGGAGGAAATCGGCGTGCCTGCGGAGAAGGTCTACCGCATGGGCGACAAGACCAATTTCTGGCAGATGGCCGACGTCGGGCCGTGCGGCCCCACCAGCGAGATTCACTACGACTGGGGCGCTGAAGCGTGCACCTGCGGCATCGGCGCGGAACCGCACTTCGAGCTGGATAACGGCTGCGCACGCTATCTGGAGATCTGGAATCTCGTGTTCATGCAGTTCCAGCAGTTCCCGGACGGCCACCGCGAGCCGCTGCCCAAGCCCGGCGTCGATACAGGCATGGGCCTGGAGCGCATCGTCAGCGTCGTGCAGCAGAAGCTGGCGAACTACGACACCGACCTGTTCATGCCGATCATCCGCCGCGTGCAGCAGCTTACCGGCGACACCGACGCCCAGCGCGAAGCCAACTTCGTGCCCTATCGCGTCATCGCGGACCACATGCGCGCCGCGACGTTCATGATCGCGGACGGCGTGCGTCCCGGCGCGACCGGGCGCGACTACGTGTGCCGCATGATCATCCGCCGCGCCGTGCGCTTCGGGACCAAGCTCGGCTTCGAGCAGCCGTTCCTGGCGAAAGTCGCGGACGCCGTGATCGAGACGATGGGCGAGGCGTACCCGGAAATCGTGGAGCGCCAGGAAGCCATCGAACGCACCATCACTAACGAGGAAATCCGCTTCCGCCGCGCGATGGATCGCGCCCTGTCGGAGCTTGAAACGATGCTCGGCGCGCTGGAACCCGGCGGCACGCTGCCCGGCGATCTGGCCTTCCGCCTGCACGCCGAAAAGGGCCTGCCGCTCGAAATCACGCGCGACATCGCCCAGGAACAGGGCTACAGCGTGGATGAAGAAGGCTTCCGCACGGCGCAGGCCCACCACGAAGCTGTGAGTCGCGGCGTGGGCGGCGGCGCGTTCAGCACCATCGACATGGGCGAAGCCTACAGCGCCGCTCTGGCTGCCCTGCGCGAACAGGGCTTGATCGAAAACCGCGTCAAGCAGGATCAGTACGGCCCGCTCAGCCTCGAAACGCGCCTCGTCGGCATTTTGCGCGACGGCGAACTGGTCGAGAGCGCCAGCGTGGGCGATCACGTCGAGCTGGTGCTGGACGTCACGCCCTTTTACGTCGAGGCGGGCGGCCAGGTCAGCGACACAGGCGTGATCGAGGGCCAGGGCTGGACCGTGGACATCGAAGACGTGCGCCACCCGGTCGGCGGGCTGATCGTGCACAACGGTGAGGTGGTCGAGGGACGGCCCCAGGCGGGCGAGACCTGCACGGCCACCGTGGACGTCGAACGCCGCCTGGACATCACGCGCAACCACACCGCGACCCACCTCCTGCACGCCGTGCTGCGCTCGGTGCTCGGCACGCACGTCCAGCAGCGCGGCTCGCTGGTCGCGCCGGATCGCCTGCGCTTCGACTTCAGCCACGACCAGCCGATCAGCGACGAAGAACTGGACACAATCCAGCGCCTGATCAACGAGGCAATCCTGGCGAACTACCCCGTCAGCGCCGAGTGGAAGGATCTCGACACGGCGCGCGGCGAAGGCGCGATGGCGCTCTTTGGCGAAAAGTACGGCGATCGCGTGCGCACGATCAACATCTTCACCGATCCGAAGGCCCGCGAGCGCTTCAGCTACGAGCTGTGCGGCGGCAACCACGTCACCGAGACGGGCGTGATCGGTCCGTTCGTGATCACCGCCGAGGGCAGCGTAGCCCAGGGCATCCGCCGCATCGAGGCTCTGACCGGCCACGGCGCGGAAGCGTACATCCGCCGCAGCATCGGCCTGCTGCGTGACGCCGCCGGGCAGCTTGGCTCGACGCCGGAGGCCGTGCCGGATCGCGTGCACGCCCTGCAAACCGACCTGAAGGAATCGCAGCAGGAGATCGCGCGGCTGCACCGCCGTCTGGCGAAGGTCGAGTTCGACGGCCTGTTCCAGCAGGCGACGGAGATCGGCGGCGCGGCGGTGCTCGTCGCGCGCGTCAACCCGACCACTGCCGACACCCTGCGCGAAATGACGGACTGGTTCCGCGACCGCGCCCAGAGCGGCGTGATCGTGCTGGGAACCATCGCGGACACGGGCAAACCGCAGCTTATTGCCGCCGCGACGAAAGACCTCGGCAAGCGCGTGCACGCCGGGAACATCATCCGCGAGGCGGCGAAGGTCGTCGGCGGGGGTGGCGGCGGTCGCCCCGATCTCGCGCAGGCAGGGGGCCGCGATCCCGAAAAGCTCGACGAGGCCCTGCACCACGCCTGGACCCTGGTCGAGCAGGCCCTGGCCTGATCCCGCCTCCAGACGCGATTTTCGTAGGGGCGATGCTTGCATCGCCCGTGCACATCACCACATGCATCCCCGTGGGTGCAATTCATGGGCCGGGGTCCCCGCCAAACATGGTTTGGTGGGGCGGCAATTGCCCCTACCGCATATCCCGAAGCATCCCGTAGGGGCGTATTGCAATACGCCCCTACATTTATTTCCACGCCCTGTTCGCGTCAAAACGGGCGGAGCAAGCTCCGCCCCTACGATCCCAACCGATGTTGCCTGTCTCCCCTTTCCAACCCAGATTGGGGGTGAGGTCGCGGTTGCCGTTTCGCCCCCGCCTCCACACAAAAAAGAGGCGGATGCGCTCTGCACCCGCCTCTTGCATCTAGCTCTTGCTCCTGGCTAACCGCTAACGGCTAACCGCTGCTCCTAGTAATGCAGCGCCTTCGTATCGGCCAGCACGCGCTTGCGGAACACCCAATACGTCCAGCCCTGGTAGACCAGCACCACCGGCACGAAGATCAGCGCCACGATGCTCATCACCTTCAGCGTGTAGTCCGACGACGACGCGCTGTCCACCGTCAGGCTGAACGCCGAGTTCGTGCTGGACACCATCACGTTCGGATACAGGAACCAGAAGTACGTCACCAGCGCCAGCACCATCGTCAGCGCCATCATGCCGAACGCCCACACGAAGTCGCGGTTCCATACGAAGTAGCCCACGGCCAGCAGCGACGCCGCCGTAGCCACCGGGATCACGCCCGGATTCACGCCCACTTCGGTGAACAGGTCGAGTTGCGCGTAGTTCGCCACGGCCAGCAGCGCGCAGATCGCGATCACGGGCATAACCATCTTGCGCGCCCAGTCCTGCGCCCGCGTCTCGACCGCGCCCTCGGTCCGCATGGTGATGAAGATCGCACCGTGCAGGATGAACACCGCCAGCCCCGCCAGCCCGGTGATGATCGTGTACGGGCTGAGCAGGTCGAAGAAGTTGCCGGTGAAGTTCATGTTGCCGTCGATCGGCGTGCCGCGAATGATGTTGCCGAACGCCACGCCCCACAGCAGCGCCGGAATCACGCTCCCGGCGAAGATCGCCCAGTCCCAACGGGCGCGCCACTGCGGATCGTCGCGCTTGCTGCGGAACTCGAACGCCACGCCACGCAGGATCAGCGCCAGCAGGATCAGCGCCAACGCGAGGTAAAAGCCGCTGAACAGCGTCGCGTACCAGTGCGGGAAGGCGGCGAACATCGCGCCCCCGGCGGTGATCATCCACACTTCGTTGGCGTCCCAGAACGGGCCGATCGTGCCGATGATCTGGCGGCGCTCGGTGTCGGTTTTGCCCAGGAACGGCAGCAGGATGCCCACGCCGTAGTCGAAACCTTCCAAGAAGAAGAAGCCGGTAAACAGCACGCCGATCAGAATGAACCAGAGATCAGAAAGTGACATCGTAAAGGCCCCCTCGCCCTACGCCGCGACCATAACCGGCTCGGCCACATCACCCGCTTCGTCGGGGTCCGGGCCTTGCTTGGCGAACTTCGCCAACAGGTACACATCGACCACGATCAGCGAGATGTACACCACGCTGAACCCGACCAGCGTCAGCGCCACCATACCCGCCGTCACGTTCGGTGACACGGCGTCTTCGGTGCGCTGCAGGCCGAACACGATCCACGGCTGGCGACCGACCTCGGTCATCACCCAGCCGAACGTATTGGCGATGTACGGCAGCCCGATGGCAAACGGCATCGCGCGCAGCAGCCATTTCGCCACGTTGCCCTGTTTGCGGGCGGCAAAATACAGGCTCAGCGCGGCCAGCCCCAGCATCAGGAAGCCGGATCCCACCATCGCGCGGAAGCTCCAATATGTCAGCGCCACGGGCGGGATATAGTTTTCGCCCTCGCCATATTTCTCTTCGTATTCGGCCTGAAGGTCGTGAATACCCTTCACTTCGCCGTCGAACTTGTTATAGGCCAAAAAGCTGAGCGCCCCCGGAATCCGAATCGAGAACACTTCTTTGCGCTGCTCCCAGTCCCCGATCGTGAACAGCGACAGGCCCGCCGGATCTTCGCTCTCGAACAGCCCTTCCGCCGCGGCCATCTTCATCGGCTGCGTCTCGACCATGTGCTGCGCCTGGCTGTGGCCGACCATGATCACCAGCACGATGCCGATGATGCCGTACACGGCGGCGATCCCGAACGACTGCTTGAAGAACCCCAACTGTTCCGCGTCGCCGCGCTTGCGCAGCAGATGCCACGCGCTGACGCCCAGCACGAAGAATGCCCCGGTCGTGATGCCCGACGTGAAGACGTGCGGAAACTGGACCAGCACGTTCGGGTTGGTGATGAGCGCGAAGAAGTCGGTCATTTCGACGCGGTTCGCGGCTTCGTTAAGCGTATAGCCCACCGGCTGCTGCATGAACGAGTTGGCGACCAGAATCCAGAACGCGGAGATATTCGCGCCGATCGCCACCGCCCAGATCGACGCCGTGTGAATGCGCCGGGGCAGCTTGTCCCAGCCGAAGATCCACACGCCCAGGAAGGTCGATTCGAGGAAGAACGCCAGCAGCGCCTCGATCGCCAGCGGTGCGCCGAAGATGTCGCCCATGAAGCGCGAATATTCGGACCAGTTCATGCCGAACTGGAATTCCAGCACGATGCCAGTCACCACGCCCAAGGCAAAGTTAATCAGGAACAGCTTGCCCCAGAACTTTGCCATGCGCTTGTAAACCGGCTTGTTGGTGTTGTGCCAGAAGGTTTGTGTGATGGCGACGAAGATGGAAAGTCCCAACGTGAGTGGCACAAAAAAGAAATGATAAACGGTGGTCAGTGCGAACTGCCACCTCGCAAGATCCAACGCTTCCATGAAATGTTTATTCCTCCTGTGGAGAGCAGGCGAAGAAATGTGGTACGCGCAGATGTAATTTTCAGTTTAGCGTGAACCCTATCTATTTTTCATGTGACAAAAGCCACAAAGACCGCTCACACTTGACACTAGACAAAGCGATAAAATTGGCTTCGATAATAACCAATTCCTTACTTATTCAGAAAATTTGTGAATTAAATCCCATCCATCTCGTGCCTGGGTTCGTGTACAATGAAAATCAAGCATCGACCGTTTTATGCAAAGGGAGTCCGTCATGCAGCTTGACACCCTCATCAACGGCCTGAACCATCCCGAGCCGTCCGTGCGACTGGACGTCGTGCGCGTGCTGGGCATGGTCGAGGAAACGCGCGTGCTCGACGCCCTGCGCCAACGCTATGCGGCGGAAACCGACCCCGCCGTGCGCGAGGCGATTCAGTGGGCGGGGCAGCGGCTCTACAGCGCGCAGCAAGCGGGTTATTCCGTGGTCGATGCGCTGTTCGATTACTTCAACATCACGCGCGAAATCGAAAATATGCCCGACGAGCACGAAGCCGAAATGCTGCGCAAGATGGAGAATATGTTCGACCAGGATCTCCATCGCATGCAGGAACAGGCCACCCGCCGCCGTGCGGGTACGGCGCTCGCCGCCGGGCTGGGCGGCATGATGGCGGGCGGATCGATGGTCGGCATGGGCATGATGTCCGCCGCGCTGAAGCCGGGCGCAGACATCGCCGGATCGAACATGGGCGCGGGTAGATCGGGCAGCGTCCAGCGCACACCGCCGACGGCTCCCGCCACCACCGATATCGCCGTGCGCATCCGGCGGCTGCGCGAAGACACCACACCCGCCAACCGGATCGCCGCCGCGACCGAGCTGGCGCAGATCAATAATCCCCAGGCCCTGCCCGCCCTGGCCTCCGTGTTCCTGCTCGATCCCGTGCCCCAGGTGCGGCAGGCCGCCGAGCGCTTCGGCAAGATCCTCTACTGGAGCATGCTCTACTGGGCGATGGAGCAAAGCGGCGCGATTGCGGCAGAGATGAAACAGCGCCGCGCTGCGCTCGGCAGTGCCCAGGATACGCCCGGCGCATCTGCCCCTTCCTCCACCACGCCGGAAGACGCCGCCGAAATTCTGCGGCGCGCGCAGGAAAACCGCGCCAAACGCAAAAAGTCGTGAGCCGCATTGACGCCCCGCCGCGCCGACGCTAGACTTCAGGCTGTAAATGGACCTATCGAAAAGCTTAAGGACGCGACGATGCGAGCAGTGGAATGGATTGACGACCGTTTGCGAATGATCGACCAGCGCCAGATCCCCTTCGCGCTGGAGACCGTCAATTACGAGGATTACGTGGAAGTCGCTCGCGCGATCACGGATATGGTCGTGCGCGGCGCGCCCGCGATCGGCGTCTCGGCGGCCTACGGCATGGCGCTCGCCACACGCCAGAGCGCCGCGACGGACGTCCCCGCCCTGCTGGCCGATCTCGACACGGCGGCGGGCGTCATGAAGGCGGCACGCCCCACGGCGGTCAATCTCGCCTGGGCCGTCGATCACGTCATGGACGTGGCGCGCAGTGCGGCGTTCACCACGCCGGATGAGATCCGCGCGGCGCTCCTGGACGAAGCGCACCGCATGGCCGAAGACGACGTGCGCACCAACAAGCAGATCGGGGAATACGGCGCGGTGCTGATCAAAGACGGCGATACGATCCTGCACCACTGCAATACCGGCTTCCTCGCCACCGTCGATTACGGCACGGCGCTGGGCATCATCCGCACCGCGCACGAGCAGGGTAAGCACATTCACGTGCTGCTGGACGAAACGCGCCCGCGCCTGCAAGGGGCACGGCTCAGCGCGTGGGAATGCGAGCAGCTCGGCATCCCCTACGACATCATTCCCGACACGGCGGCGGGCTTCTACATGCGGCGCGGCGAGGTCAACGTCGTGATGTTCGGCGCGGATCGCGTCGCGGCCAACGGCGACGTGGTGAACAAGATCGGCTCCTACCAGATCGCCGTGCTCGGCCACGAAAACGGCATTCCGGTCTATTCCGCCATGCCGATCTCGACCGTCGATCTGACCATGCCCGACGGCGACGCGATCCCGATCGAGGAGCGCGACCCCGGCGAGGTCCGAGCGCCCTACGGCTGCGACATCGTCCCGGCGCACTTCCACGCGCGCAACCCCGCCTTCGACATCACGCCGCACCGCTATTTGAGCGGCATCGTGACGGAGTGCGGCATCGTGCTGCCGCCCTTCACCGAGAATCTGCGCAAGACCGTGGAGAGCAAAACGTAGGCGCATGACACCCATCCGCCCACCATCCAAAGGCTGAGCGCGCGTCCGCCGGAGGGCGGACGACGGGCATTCGAGATGCCTCTATACTACGATCAGACCACCAGTAGTGGATCGACTATGGAGGTATCTGTGAGTAAACGGACAGTCATCGGAATCACCCTACTCATGCTGCTGGCGCTGGCGCTCAGTGCGTGCGGCGTATTCGACCTTTACGTGTCGCAGGGCGACTCGTCGGGCAGCGCCGAAGTGCCCGCCGTCTGCGAGCCGGAGCCGGGCGCGCTGACGTTCCAGGGCATCGGCGTCTGCTTCTCCTACCCGGAAGGCTACACCGTCGAGATGCCGGTCGACAATGAGGTCATGGTGCGCGGCCCAGTTCCCCAGGCGGGCACGCAGCCGATCGCATTCGTCATCGTGAGCGATGCCGAGGGGCGCACCGCGCAGGACGTGGCGGATGCGCGCATAACCGAGGCGCAGGTCGCCATCCCCGGCTTCGAAGCCGACACGGAAGCGGTCGAGCTGGGCGGCTACCCGGCAGTCGCGGTCTACAATCTGCCCGGCCAGGACGTCAACTGGACGGTCTTCGCGGTGGTCAGCAATACGTTGGTCGAAGTGATGGTCGTCCCGATGGACCCGACCTACACGGAGCCGTACGGTCAGGCCGTCGCGCTCTACACCCTGCTCCTCGACAGCTTCGACATCGTGCCGCAGGGGTAGATCGCCGCATATGGGGCAGTTCTCGCACTGCCCCTTTTTATGCGTCTACTTAGGAATTTCGATCTTTGCTTCGTAGCCATGCTTTTGGAGCAGGAAAAGCAGCTCATTTCCGTCAATGAGCTGAAGGGGTTTGTCCTTCGCAAAATTACGCGACTCAGGTCCGTAGCCGCTGGTTGTCACCAAAATCCCTTTTGTTGCGCCTTCATTCATGACCGAGCCATACAGATCACGCACAGCAGAAACCTCAACAGTATTCCGGTAGCGCTTAGCCTGAATGATCACCTTGCCGCCGAGAATCGGATCGGTGTTAAAAGCCACCACGTCCACACCGCCATCGCGTGACGCACGGGTCGTACTGGATTCAAGCCCCATCTGAGCGAAGAGATTGCAAATCAGGTGCTCAAATTCGAACGGGTCGATTTCCAGCAAATTAGTTCGGCTGTCCAATCCAGAAAGTACATCAACCTCGGCAATGAAACGCGGATCAGTGGTGACAATATTGGCGATTGGTTTGACCGGAACAAGTTCTTTGGAAGACGGACTGGTCAACGCCTTAAGATGCTTGAGGCATGCTCTTTTATCAACACGCGCCAAATCCAGTTTTTCAAATTCATCACGGCTCACCTGGACGCTCACCAAACAAGGTCGAATACTTTGCCCGGTAGCCTTATCGACAGCGTTCACTACCCCATTGAACAAAATCGAAGTTATCAGGTGAGAAGTATCCGCAAGAATCAATTGGTGCATAACGCGAAGAGGGATGGCCGCAATCATATCCTCATACAGCGCGCCCATACGGCGCTCATCGGTTGCGGTAAACTTCAGTTCTTCAATTTCGTCTCTCGACTTCACATACTTGAATCCCTTTGACTTGGGAATCACACTTTCATAGGTCGGGAGTTCAAATTCGACCTTCAATTCCCCAGTTGAGGGAGTATAGCGAATCGTATTTACGCCACAGTTAAATCCAAGCGGATAAGGCACAGCGCGCAAGGCTTCCGCGAAATACTTTTCAACCATCTCGGCATCTTTTGCCTGTAGGCGTGCCTGAAATGCGTTGATTGCCTGTTGCCGCGTCTCTATTACAAGATTCCTTTGGCGCACACCCTCGTTGTACATCTGCCGATGCAGCTCATAATCATCAACTAACGCTTGATAGCGCTGCTGCACAGACAGGGCAATATTTCGCCGTTTTGCCTTTCCAACTCCTAATGTACGCTCAAGAAAACCTGCTGGCGGAACTTCAGCTTCGAACATTTCCTTTTTCGGTGGCGGAGGGGGCACCATAGGCATGGCTGGAATACTGGGCAAACCAAGTACCCGCACAACAACACTGTTTAAGTCAAGGGTCGCATTGAGCGCTGTCTCCAACACCGTCTGCAAAGCAGAATTTCGACTTTCAATGGTGCTATTCTTCTGATCGACGAGATCCTGCCGCGTTTGGCGGTACTGGTCCGCCCGTTCTTTTTCGAGCGCCTTACGAATGCGCTCCATTTCACGTTGGGTAGCCATATCGCTATTCCAAATCTAACCGTATGGTGTTAGCTAAGCATGTGTGGTTCGTATACAGATCTACTCCATATTAAGCTGAAGCACGAACAAAAATCAATGTAAAGCAACAAAATTCATAATTTTTTCCTACTCCCCCACCGCCGCGCACGCACCCGGCAGCGTGGCGATCTGCTGCACCTGCACCTGCGCCAGCACGAGTTGATCGGGGTCCACGACCAGCGTCGTCGGCGCGAAGTCGAGCGGCAGGCTCGTGCGCTGCGTGCCGGGCGCAACGTCCAGCGATGCGTCTGACGAATGGGTATCGTCCCCAAAGCGCAGCGGCAGCGCGAAGCGGTAATCCGTCTCCGCGGCGGGGCACAGCAGCACGTCCGCGCCCGCATCCGTCGCGGACCAGTACAGAGTCAGGTCAGGGATGCCGCCGTACAGCAGCCACGGCGTGAAAAACGCGTCGAGATCCTGCCCGCTGACCTCCTCCGCCAGCCGCCAGAGGTCCAGCGTGGAAATCGGGCGATCGCTGAACGTGGTCACCAGCGTCCGCAGCAGCTTAAAAAATGCCTCGTCCCCGATCTCCTGCCGCAGCATGTGGAACACCCACGCGCCCTTGTCATAGCTCGCTACGCCGAGCAGATCCCCCGGCGCGGGCGCGATCAGCGAGGACGTGCGGCGGTCGGTCAGCAGCGTCTGCTCGGAGGTCGAGCGCGCCGCGATGGCCGCACGTTCGCCGTAGCGCTGCGCCTGCGCCAGCCACTCGACATACGTCGCCAACCCCTCCTTCAGCCACATATCCGACCAGCTCGCCAGCGGGACCACGTTCCCGATCCACTGGTGCGCCATCTCGTGCACCATGATCACGTACACGCCTTCCTCGGTGCTGTCCATCACGCCGTCCGGCAGCGTCGTCAGCGACTGCGTTTCGATGGCGACGCCCTGGTGCGGCACGACGATGTGCCCGTAGCCGTCGAACGGGTATGGCCCAAAGAAGCCGCGCAGCATCACCAGCGCGTCGTCCGAATAGCTGAACACCGTCCGCGCAGTCGCTTCCTGCCCCGGATAAACGTAGTGCTTCACCGAGATGCCGTCCGGCGTTTTGTCCGCCACGACCGTATATTCGCCCACCGCGACCTCGGCCAGATAACTCGCCATCGGGTACGGCATCTGCCAGTGATAGGTGCGCGTACCGTCGCCGTTATCGGTCGTGTCGAGCAGCGTCCCGTTGGCGATGGCCTGATCCGGCATCGCCGTGCGCAGGTAAAAATCGTACGTGGCGCGGTCGCGCGGGTGATCGTTGCAGGGGAACCACGTATGCGCCGCGTCCGGCTCATTGTACGTGAACAGCCGCCCGTCGCGGTGCAGCATGCCCACGTCGAAATACGGGATGTACGCGCTGTGATACGGCTGCGGCGCGGCCTGATAGGTGATCGCCGCGTCGAACTCGCTGCCATAGGCCAGCGGCGCGTGAAGCTGGATCACCAGCTTTTGCTCCTTCGCCACGAACGGCACGCTCGCCCCGCCGATCTGCACGTCCTGAATGTCCAATCCATACGCATCCAGGTTGAAGCTCGCCAGTTGGTCGTACACCGCGCGGATGTGCAGCGTCGCCACCCCCGCGATCGTGCCCGCGTCCGGGTCCAGGTCCAGCTTGAGCGTGACGTGCAGCACGTCGATGCCCGCGTTGCCCAGCGTCGGAATCAGCGAATCGCCAATGGTCGGCGGGGCGTCCACGGGCGCGGCCACCGCGTCGACCAGCACCCCGGCCAGCCGCTGGCTGCCGATCTGGTCGTTGGCAGCGTACAGCGCGTGAATCCACGCCGCCGCCGGGGTGATCCACGTCTCGCCCGCGTCGCCGCGCCACGTCAGCCCGATCAGGTCGCCGCTTTCCGCCGCGAAAACCGGACTGCCCGCCGGAGCCGTCACTTCTGCCGCGACCAGCGACTCGACGCGCCACGGCCCCGGCATGGCGGGCGTATCCGTCGCGGGCAGCAGTACCGGATCGCCGCTGCGCAGCGCCGCCGCGAGACCGTCCACCGCATCCAGCGACGCGATCCGCACCGGGAAGTCCGCCCCGGTCGAGACCATCGTCAGCCGCGCGGCGGGCACACCCAGCTTCTCGACCG
>NZ_DAISHJ010000019.1:67396-68515 GCF_036822615.1 Aggregatilinea sp.
GCACCGGAGAGCGCCCCGGCGTCCGGACCAGCCTGGGCGCGCGTCCCAGCCAGCGGAAACGCGAACGCCGCCCCCGCGATGCGGGTCAGCGGCGTACAGTCCGCGCCCGCCTCGTCCAGCGGGGTGAGCGTCCCGTCGCAGTCGGCCATGTCCAGCGCGCGCTCGCCGGGATCGGCCACGCCGTCCGCGTCATATTCCGGCACTTCGCGCCCCGGGGAGGGCGGCGCACCGTCCAGATAGCCCTGCCCCGCCGCGGTCCAGGGATGCCAGTTGGTCAGCACCAGCCCGTGCCCCAGGTAGACGCCGAAATCGGTCGGCGTGTCAGCGCCGGGGAACACGATCGCGACCAGCGACGCCAGCGGCGCGTCCGCCGCGCCGGACACCGGAATAGCCGGACGTATAGGCAGCAAGCCAACGACCATCACCATGACAGCGAGGATCAACACAAATCGCCTAGGCATAAGGGCTACTCCAACGGCAAGGAATGGCGCAGAAGAGAGGATAGTGTCACGTCCAAAAGTCGCCGGGCAGATCCAACCACCGCGCGGGCGGCGTCAGGGCGCGCAGCGCGCCGTCCTGCCACGTCATGATCGGGCGCAGCTCCAGGCGGTCGCCGTCATTGTCGTCCAGCGCCCACTCGCCGATCGACGTCAGGCGCGGCGCGCCGTCGATGACCCGCAGCCCGGCCACGAACGGCAGCCGCTCGGCCAGCGCCCGGTGAATCCAACCCTGTTCGACAGCGGGTTGGTCGCGCCGGATCAGCATGGTCAGCGCGCTGCGCAGGCGGTCGGGCGTGGGATCGCCGCGAAAGACCCACATGCAGCCCGGTTCGGCCTCCGCTTCGGCCAGCAGATGCCACACTGCCCCCGAATCTTCGCCGCGCACTTCATCGATCAACAGCCAGTCCGGTCCGTCGTCCACCGCGCCCCGCAGAATATCGCCAAACGAAGCAGGATCGTCCGGCGTTGGCGTGTGCCACTCGATCGCGGGCGGCAGCGCGATCTCCGCCGCGCGCTCGACCGCCACGATCCGAGCGTCGTCCGGCAGTTCCGCCGCAAGCGCGCCGAGCAGCGTGGTTTTGCCCGTGCTCACGTCGCCCACGATCAACAGCCCGTGCCC